>JAKMFF010000123.1 GCA_022425585.1 Candidatus Poseidoniaceae archaeon | reverse complement strand
TCTATCATTTGCTCTTCCCAGTCATCAGCGGCACTCATAAAATCACACTACTTAACCCGGTTACATAGTGCCCAAAGAGTACACATATATCAACTTCACGAAAATCAATCAGGGAGTTTCACACTTTTCTTCTAATACGAATAACGCCAATTATCACTAGGGCTATTACTGATAAAGTCAATATATTAGAGAAAATCATTGCTTTAGAGGAGATGGCGATCCCATAAATTAACCATAAAGATAGGGATAATGCAACAATCATGAATGTCGGTAGTGAAATTCCTTCATGGCGCTCATGTTTCCATACCTCGAGTATCTGTGGCCCCCAGGCCAAAACACCAATAATGCCGGCCGCAACACCAATTGCTTCAATCACTAAAGACGGCATTTAATCACCTATTTTTGTTCCATTCAGCAGGTGGCTTTGAAAGTACGATTTTATCAATACAAGCCCAAGGTATTTGCCTTGGTTTTGGCTCACCGACTACGTGCATATTGAGACAAGCGCCGTGTGCTAGCGTGACATTAGCATTTTTTTTGCCAATTTTTATCGATGCCTTCGAAGGCTGTTTATCAAAGATAGCAAACAGACCTCTTTTGTGTTCCGTAGCTCCGGTAACTTCGCCACCCCTCTTGGCAAAAATTTCCTCAACATCAGATCCAAGGCCTAATTCAAAAACATCACCTTTGTTCATCAATCCACCATGAAAGTGAACCTCATCCCAGGTGTTGAATCCTTCTAAAGTTTCAACCAATTCAGGATTTGGTTTTCCGGGGTTGACGGCTTTTATGATATCTAGAAAACCTTTCTCATTGACCATTTCTGCTGCTAGATCTTCTGGAATTCTCGGCCAATCTAGACGCTGATGAGTCATGGCAACAATTACTCGGACATCAGGTAAATCCTCGTTAGCCAAACCCAATCTGTTCTGATGCAGCTCTGCCAATAACCTCGCCTTTCTAGCAATCCTATCGGCTACCCCATCATGGCTATGCTCATCGCCATTCTTGCGCTTTTGAATAAAATGGTGTTCTTTGTTAATTCTAAAAGAGCCAGCCCAATGCTTCTGTTCTACTATTAGGATAGAGTTTCCACCGATAATCACCATATCGATTTCTCGTCGACCTCCATCAGGGTCGGGGATTCTAACCGATTCGTAAATCTTCCAACCATTATCTCGTCCAGCTGCTCTTGATAGTTTTGCCAAACGCATTTCAGCTAAGTCGCCAGCTCGATGAATGTCATCGGGCGGGTATTTCTTTCGCCTCTCCATCAACCATGATAAGCGCTTTAGGAAACTCATGAAGACACCTTACAATAATTTAGCGACACTACTCACAATAATATGCGGGCGTTGTTCTGCTCCGTCTTCTAACTTAGCGACATCAGCCATTGTGGCCTCGCCAGATAATACCAGAACGCCAACACAACCTGCACGATTAGCCATTGCAATATCGGTGTAAAGCCGGTCTCCAACCATAGCACAACGTTTTGGCTGCAAACCCAACTCCTCTATTTTGTGTAATATCATTCCCGCATTTGGTTTGCCCGTAATATGCTCAGGGTCTTTGCCAGTAGTTGCCTTAAACATTGCAAGATAAGCGCCTACGTCAGGTAATCCGCCTTCGGGTGAAGGGCAGACCATGTCCGGGTGACTAGCGACTAACGGAACTCCAGCATGAAGGAAAATACTCGCTTGTGAAATCTTCTCATAGGAAATTTCTGTATCATATCCAAGGACAACATATTGTGGGTTTGGACTATTTGTCGTAATACCTTCCTGCTCTAACATTTCACGCATACCCTCAGTTCCTACCAACCAGGTTTGGGATACACCGGCATTTTTCAGCCAGGATAACAGGTCGTGAGTTGAGAGTAAGACATCTTCTTTTGTTGCTGGGATTCCAAAAGCCGCTAATTTTTTTAAATACTGGCTTACTGACCTACTGGAATTATTGGACAGGAAAAACCGCTTAATGCCTTTTTCTTGACATCTGTTGAGGAAATCCATCGCGCCTGGAATGAGCTGGCCGCCAAGGTAAATTGTACCATCAAGGTCGAGGAATACCGCATCAATTTCAGATAGATTTGCATCCATTTAATCACCTAAAACATTAGTGTTTTGAACATAAACCACGGCGAGTGTAGATTTTCTTGCGCCTCTTTTGATGCGATCATCTCAGTCATCATTTCTTGGATAACCGGCTTCTTACTAGCCTTACCAACGAACCAATTTAGTAGCCACTTTTTACGACTTAATTTCTGCATGCGATAGGAATTAGTTAATTCAGGGCCTAACATTTTCCACATTTCCTCTTGATATTGTTCAGGTGATTTTCCCTCAAGGATGTGATTTGCCGCTAACTCCCCAGTTACCAGGGCATTTCCAACTCCTTCACCAGAAAACGGGTCAACTAATGATGCCGAATCGCCAACCAGTCGAATGCCATTCATACTCGCCCTTCTAGGTTGATTTTTCTCTTTCTTTCTAGGCGAGCCAAACGGTAGTTGCCATCCTTTGCCGCTGCCTTTGATCATTTCAGAATTAGCAAATCGCTCTTTGAAAAGGGGATGATTTTCAATAACATCTTTTTGCAATGCTTTGAGCTTCTTTTTCTCTTTCTTTAACAGATTAATCACCATTCCCACGCCAACATTCACGACGTCATCAGAGACGGGGAAAATCCAGAAGTAACCTGGAATAATCGAGTCAACAAAATGGATTTCTATATCACCAACACCACCAGAACATCCCTCGACATTACGCCAATATTCTCGATAGCCGCCGCAATAATGAGTATTGTTGACCATTTCTTCGGAGAAGGATTCTTTGACAACAGCTTTAGCAACAGGGCATTGATATCCAGCAGCACCAACAATCTCTTTAGAAAAATAAGTCCTCTGTTCGCCACCTCTTCCACCAATAGTAACTGTGACCCCATGTGCGTGACGATAGTTACCGGTGCCCAATCCGGGGTCATCTCCACCATTTCCATCGTCGAACAAAACCTCTTTCACCGCACAATCCTGAATTACCATGCCGCCACTTTCTCTAACGAGGTGTTGGCATCTGTCAAACAATAAATGGTCAAATTGTATTCTAGGTAACGCATATCCTGCTTCCAATCGCTGAACATCTTCTTCTGGTAGTGCGACTCTAACAGTATTTCCTTTAGGTGATGAGAATTTGATACCAGTCACTCTAAAATGTGGACTGCTCTCCAAAGTTTCTTTGACTCCTAACGCCTTTACGTGACTCAACGATTTACCGCCAACAGCATCACCGCAAATCTTGTCACGCGGCCAGACCCCTTTCTCTAGTAACAGTACAGATTTACCAGCCATTGCGAGGTACCCAGCGGCCGATGAGCCGCCCGGTCCACCACCAACAACAATCGCATCAAATGTGCTATTGTTGTCAGGAACTTCTCCCGTATCGATGGGCAACTCCCATGAATTGATTGTCTGAGCCATAGTGTAACTAACAGCAAGCACTCTTTGAGGCTTATCTTTCAATTAGTAATTAATTAGAGTTTTAACCATCATGATAATGCACTCGAAATTGTTGGGAATATCATGTCCGAAGGCCAAACCGTACCGGTTTTGGACAACCTAGAACTTAGTGCAACACCAGAACAACGCAGGATTGCTATTATTGCTTTACTCGCAGTAACATTAGTTTGGGGAGCGACTTTTATTTGGATGAAACAAGCATTGGATTCTTTAGACGCTGAAAAGTCTTCTCTAGGTACCAACGGAGTTGTTGCAGTCTTAGTATTTGCCCGATTTGCTATTGCGGCATTGATGATGTTGATATTTTTTAACAAAGCTAGACAGTCACTTTCCGATAAGCAAATCTGGCAAGACGGCATTGTCTTAGGGGTTCTGATGTTTGTTGCCTACTTGTCACAAATGATTGGCTTAGATAACATAGATCCTTCAGTTTCGGCATTTTTAACATCGCTTTATGTGGTTTTTACTGCCTTAATTTCATCAGCATACAACCTAAAACCACCTACTAAAATAATGATAATCGGAGTGGCGTTGGCGACTTTCGGTGCAGGATTTATCCAAGGCCCCCCACATCTTACTTGGGGTATGGCTGAATTTATCACCGTATTTTGCGCCCTAATCTTTGCTCTTCACATTCTATTTACTCAACATATTACTTCTCGAAGAGACCCAATTGGCGTTTCTACCACATCATTTATTATCGTCTCACTTTGCTCTGCTATCACGGTATTTTTGCTTGGTGAAGGAACTAACAGCGAACAATGGACTTTGATATTTTCCGACGGGGTAATCATTCCAGTACTGCTACTAGGAGTTGGAGGTTCGTTCTTTTGTCTGTTATTCTTAAACCTCTATCAGCGTTACTTACACCCAATACAAGCAGCGATAATCTACGCTTTAGAACCAGTCTGGGCTACAATGTACGGCTTGGGTATTGACATGGTCGATTGGAGTATATGGATACTAGTTGGCGGAGGTTCGCTATTCATTGGCAATATCATTGTTGAGTTCTTTTCAAGCGAGGAAAACACCCCAGAATAGGCATATTTTTCCATCGCATCGTTCAAAGTCTACCTAGTGGTGGCATGGCTGAGGACAACAAAATGCCAGAAGATTCACAACCAAAATTAACCGGATTTGGCAGTAAGGCAGTACATTCAGGGACCAATCACGTTGGCGATGCCGTCAATACCCCGATTTTTCAATCTTCAACCTACAAATTAACCGATGAGAGATACGCAGGATGGGCTGCAGGGGCACATCATGCACTATTATACACAAGAATCACCTCGGTCAATGCAGAAGCAGTAATCCAAAAGATCTGCTCACTAGAAGGTGCTGAAGATGGCGAGGTTTTCTCTTCTGGTATGGCGGCAATATCTTCTACACTAATGGCGCTGTTATCATCGGGTGACCACGTAGTTGCATCAGCTGACGTATATGGTGGCACATACGGATTAATGACTGAAGAATTTCCTCGGTTTGGCATTGAAGTAACCATGGCAGACATGACCGATGTTAGTTCATATGAGGCAGCAATACAAGCTAATACCAAAGTGCTGTATATTGAAACATTAACCAATCCGGTGTTGAAAGTTTGTGACGTTGAAGCAATGGCTACATTAGCAAAGAAACACGGGCTAATCTGCATAATTGACAACACTTTCACATCTCCATGGGGTTGTCAGCCGTTGGCTCTTGGCGCAGATTTGGTAATACATTCTACCACCAAGTACTTGGGTGGACACTCAGATATTATTGGTGGCGCAGTGGTTGGGTCGAGAGAACACATAGAGAATATATTCCATCGAAAGGTGCATTTTGGCGGTAGTGCAGATCCAAATTCATGTTTCTTGTTAGAGCGTGGGATGAGAACACTACATGTTCGAATGCCAAAAATATGTGCTAACGCAGCAGAATTAGCCAAGCGCCTGGAAAGTCATTCAATGATTGAGAGAGTAAACCATCCGACCTTAGAGTCTCATCCACAATATGAAGTTGCACAAAGAATTATGCCAAAGGGCACTGGAATGATTGGGTTTGTAGTAAAAGGCGGCGATGATGCAGCATTGGCTTTCATGCGCGGGCTCAAAATGATCTACGAGGCAACTAGTCTTGGAGGAGTGGAATCACTTGTTGAATGTCCATTTAATTCTAGCCACATGATGATTCCCGAAGATGTACGTTATGCAGCTGGATTAGTTCCTGGATATGTAAGAATGAGTATTGGTATTGAAGATATTGAAGATCTCTGGGCAGGTATTGAGCGCGGTTTCGCAAACGTCTAATTTCAAGCCTCACCGGTTGCTGTTCTCAGTAGGGCTAAATTTTCAGACCATTCATTGGTAAGGTCGGCTAATTCTGCTTCCTCACATTTTAACAGTAAAGCCCCGCATTCGAGTAGTTTCTTTGTTGATTGCATCCACGCACCTGCTTTATTTCGGGCATCAGAATCAAAATGCCACTCCTGTCCAGAGGACCTATCTGCAGCCAATAACCACGCCCATGCCGCTGCAGCAACATCGATAGAAGAATGTCTAGATGTTGCTACGCGTTCCGCTTTACCAAGTCCTTCCAGCAGACCGATTCGGATAAGGTCGATGATGTATCCACTTGAACCACCCAATTCGCCTGATTTTGTTGGTATTCGGGCAGATAGCTTAGCACTTTCGCGCGCAGAATCTAGGCTCTTGAGGAATTTACCGAACGGTTTTGGTTTGGTTTTTTGCTTGCCCCAAATATCTTCTGCTTCATCACCTTCAATACCAATTTTCTCAAGCGCTGCAAGACCGTAATCTTCCCATAACACTCCAAGCACATCGCCACAGCTTGCACCGTCAAGAATTTCCAACGTTGGGGTTTTTCGCTCAGAAGTTTCACCTCTCGTGTTAATTCTCATACCGATGTCATCGTCAAAACCACTTTCATAGCAGGCCATCAGGATATGGGCTGCAAGGTCTTGTTCATCTGTTGATCCTGCAACAGCACTCAATGCTTCTCTGACTTCATCATAGTCATCCCCTGAAATCCAGTTAGAATTGACAATTAGGCCACTTTCAATTGAGTCTAGGGCCGATCGCTTGATGGCCTGGGCAACCAATCCTTCATTCATTACTAGGCCTTGCCAAGCATCGAGTATTTTGTCCACCCCTTCACCCGCTTCATGGGGCAAATCAGCATCACTTGGCCACCCTGAAGGCTTCCAAGATGCATCGATATCAACAATGGAAGGCAAGAACGGAGGCAGCATCGACAAGGCAAGGTGCTGAATAAACGAGGTATCTTTCTTATCCCCAACCTTGAGTGACTCAAAACCAATTACGACCATTGAACCATTTTTGAAGGTAAATTTGATGTAACCATCATCAATATCATTAGATAATACAGAATCCAAATCAACATCTTCAGTAAGCCACATTTTAGCACCATCATGTTCAGCATTTTTGAATTTGAAACGAGATCTTGACATTACATCTTCAATCCATTCTTCTGGCGGCGACGGGTCGGGGCCAGTGCATACAAACCCACCCTTCCACGAGAAGAAGTACATACCACGCTTAGCGTGTTCTTCCCACGGCAACATTCTCAGTGTGACATTAGAATAGTTCTGTAAACCAGCGAGATAGCCCTGTTTTCCATCGCCTCTTCGAACAAACGATGCTGAGCCAAAGGACGCAGAAGAGAATTTCCCCACGGTGGTAAAATCTTCATCATGACAAGCGTGTATGGATCCAGCAAATGCCTTTGCCACAGGATCGCCTCGCTTAGCCATCATACGCTTTGATAGCCATTTAGTATCATACTTTTTCTTGATAATTTTATCTAATTCTTTCAAAGTTTTTGTAACGGGGTCAGTCCTGCCCCAGCGCATTTTGCCCTTCCACAACATCTCTGGCAAATGTGAATATGGATTGTCAAGTAGCCGGCCCAAGTCTTTCTTCAACTTCTTTGCTGTGGCTTCATTGGCGTGCTTTGTCCCCCGAAGGCGCACCCTTTGCCGTTTTTGTCCGGGGAATTCAACTTGTGCTGGTTTAGCCATGTGCTCCCCTCATCTATTCCAATAGCAGGTATGGTTTGAGTTCTTCGTTTACAATAGCATCAGTATTATTTGCAACGGCATGATTCATTTTGTTGAAAGTTTTCGGATATACATGGTCGAGGCAATATTGCTGGGCATTGCTCAAGATGGTGGCAGACCTCAAGCAGGCTGCAATAAGTCATGCTGTACTGGCCTTTCAGCAGACCAAGCGAGTTATCCAACTTCTTTAGGAATAATATCGCCAAATGAAGTTCACCTCATCGACGTAACAAGAAATTTGGCAAGCCAATTACAGTTCATGGATGGCAAATTACCAACCCATGTCTGGCTTACCCACGCACACTTTGGCCACGTTGATGGCTTGGGGCAGTTTGGCAGAGAGACAATCAACGCAAAAGGGCTGAAATTACACACATCACAATCGATGCACACGCTGCTAAACAATACCCCACAGTGGAAATTAATGTTAGACCAAGAAGTATTTTCATTAAAAGAGATAGTTAGTAAAACAACACTAACCCAAGAGGGCTTTTCCATTACCCCAATACTTGTTCCGCATCGAGCTGAACTTTCTGATATGCATGCATTTGTAATCAAAGGACCAAACAAAACTCTGCTATATCTCCCAGATCATGATACTTGGCAAGAAACCCTCGAGTTACATCAGTGCAATGATCTTCGAGAATGGTTTAGCCAACTAAACATTGACATCGCTCTGGTTGATGGTACATTCTGGTCTAGCGATGAATTATCCGGCCGCAATCAAGACAAGGTCCCCCACCCGCCAATTACTCAAACCCTTGAGATGTTAGGGTTCAAACGTCAAGGCGACCCCGATGTTATTTTCATTCATCTAAATCATACCAACCCAGTTTATGACGAGTGGGGCGAAGAACATACCCAAGTTATTGAAATGGGTTGGAAAATAGGTAAACAAGGGATGAAATTCGAACTTTAAGACAAGCTCAAATCATACTTCCATTATTGTGTACTCCAGAGACACTAGCTCAATTCTGTAATCTACATCCTGGCCAGTGTCATCACTTGTACAGAAAGCACCTCCGCCATTTTGTACGGTTACGCCAAGAATTAACTCATACTCACCTAACCCTAATCCACCACCATCTAACATCATTTGAATCTCTGATTTAGTCATATTACTAACTGTAGTATCAATCAAAGTCGAATTATGCCAATCTAATTGGAAATCAAAACCGTCTGTACTTGATTCAGAAGCGGATAGTCCCGAGTAGCCAATTGACGCTTCAACAGTATCATCTTGCGGCGGGTCAGCTAATGCACATCCCGCTCCTGAAACGGCTTCATCGTCTTGGTGAGCAATTGTGATTAATACTCCTACAATATTGAGGCCATTTAGTGAATCCATAGAATCATCTGAATTCGCCTCTATTGGTATAGATTCACCATCTTCAATGAATTCTGAACCATCGATAATTTCATGGAAAGAATAGGTCCCACTTACTGAGTAAGAACCGACTTTATCCGACATGCTTGATGAGCTTGGTGCAAAAACCTGGTATGTACCTTCCATCCCGCCAACAAACGCCAGTAAAATAACCGCACCAATCGCCGATATTTTTCTAGTTGGCACACTATATCTGCCAAATGGATTTGCCTCAGAAAGGTCCCGCTTCCAGCAAAAGCCAAGGTGGACAGCAAATGCTGCACCCATTCCTGGTACGGATGGGAAAATGTATTCACCGTAACCTAAAACAGTCCAAATCAACACTCCAAGAAGTGCGGCAATCATCATCGAAATAGTGTGTTTTGAATCTGGCTCATAACCAATCATCCTAATCAACACCAGCGGGACAAATATACCGCCTAACCCGTATACTGCAAAGACAACCAAGGCGAATACAGAATCACCAAATCCAGGGAATTGTTGGCCAACAAGCGAGATACTAGTGGCGAAGGCCGCAACTGCTAAAGTTACCTTTTTGGTTTTGCTATGATCTTGATTCCATTCTGGTTTAACGTCATCGGTAATTGCTGCCGTACAGGCCAATACCTGGCTGTCGGCAGTAGACATTGTTGCGGCAAAGATAGACGCTAGGATAACTCCGCCAAGAATTGGATTAAGGCTTTGAGCAAGTCTTGGTAGGCCAGTTTCGGCATCTTCGGCAAGCATCTCAGGGAATATTGCTCGACAGGCAAGACCGATAAAGAACATCAAAGCGATGAATGGGGTTTGCCAGACAAAGAACCAAACCATGGCTTGTTTACGATCTTTATCGCTGTTGAGAGTCATAATTCTAGATACTACTTGTGGCTGGCCAGCAACTCCTAAGCCACCCAAGAAAAACGCAGCTATCCAAAGTGTTACACCAAATTTTAGCCCCGAGGGAAATATGTTAACCATGTTTGGATCAATATCAGCCAAGGTGCCATGCAGTCCAGACAATCCCCCAACCTTACCTAGCGCAACCAAACAAAGAATGGTTGAGCCGACAATCATGACGCAAGATTGCGCAGCGTCAGTCCAAATAGAAGCACGAATTCCGCCAGCATAACAATAGGCAACCACCAGAACAAATCCGATTAGAATTCCAGTAATTTCTGACCATCCAAGCATTGACTTTAGGGCCACTCCTCCAGCAGTCAACTGCGCAGCCGCGTAGATAGATAAGAAAAATACTGAAAGTATTGCGGCTATTTTTGCTTCTGGAGCGCCGGATTTACTTGAAACGAGGGAAGACAAAGAACGCAAGTTTCTTTCTTGCCCTTCTTTCTGAATATATTTGTACAACCAAATCCAAGCCACTAACTGACCAATAGTCGAGACAACAGCAATCCACAATGCCGAATATCCACTAATGAAAATAAAGCCAATAAAGCCAATAAACATGTAGCCAGAATTCCAAGTACTAACTGCTGATAGTGCAGCAAGTGCAGGATGCATGCCTCTACCGGCAACCAAATAATCGTCAGTAGTATCTTCCTTAACACGCATGGAGGCTAATCCAACACCAGCAAAAATGCCCATAAAGAGCAAAAAAGACAATAAAATCAATATTTCATCTGACATATTTTCACTTCTCCTGTATCCATCGAAGCAGAGCCTTCTCTTCAACATCACTCGTACTTGCTGGGAAAACTAAACAGTTCATCGCGCCGCCAGGGAGGTTGGCTAAATTCGCCAAATCAGTGTATATCATGCTTTGCCGTTTAGTCCCCATATCACTACACAGTACGACTTTAATCTCAGCTAGAGAACTGCTAGTCATAAGTTTCAATGATTGTACTTTTATGGCGTCTTGTGGAGATTCTAACGGAAATTCATCTATCGTGTTGTTTACTTTGTCAATCATCGCCTTGATTGAGTTAACAGCATCACTTGGCATCATCGGTCTCTGCTGGCCTGTTCCAGCGCCGGTTGGATCTAAATCGAGTAATGCAAGAGTATGATGTCCTAACGCACTATTGAGCGCAATGACCTCAAGCGGAGAGGTTGCAACCCAGCCTGAATATGGATATGTCAATGTTGTTTGACGACCAAATTTGTAATTTGATAAACCGATTGCACCAGTAACTAGTCCAGTGATTGAGATTCCGTGTATTGTGCGGCAATAAATCCCCACCTCTTCGGCTTGTAATTGTAAGTCGACGTGAGTTGTGGCTTGCAATGGATCACCAACAATCAACAAAGCAACTAGATTATTTTGTGCCAAAGCAAACAACTCTTCTGGATTTTCAACTTCTGGCCGCATGACTCTGGTAATTTTCCCAACCGTTTTTTCTAAACTTGCTAATTGGTCTTCAGGCCACAATGCAGTATATGCTTCATAGCGTCGATAATCGGCTATTTTTGCTGCATCAAGCGCTTCACTGGTAGCCAATGCAACATCACCAGGGCCAATCCCAATTAAGAGTAAACCTGTTTTCTGGTCGCTATCTTGGATATCCGCCATGCTCAAACCTCAGTGATGCTTGGACAGGGCGAAGCGTATGCGTCATTTGATAGTGCCGAGTGTTGATACTCAACATTGGTTGGAGGTTCTGAAAACTAACAATTGGTTGGTTTCAGGCCTTGGCGTCGTTACTATAGAAACGGGTGAAAAAGGCTTGCCGCTTGCTGAACATGCTCCACAAGAAGGCGATTCGATTTGGTCGGGGCTAGCCCACGTATTAATGGCAAGAGAGGTTAACAAAATTAAACATTGGAGTGACCTTTTAGATCGAGAATTATATGAACAATTCGAACAATATTGGCCACGGTCATATGAAATGGTCGGGGATGTACTGATTGTCCGCTTAGAAGAAGAGGTCAAACAACATCAAAACCTAATTGCTGAGGCTATGCTAGACAGAATTTCAAGTGCCAGAATCATATGCGCGGATAATGGTGTTACAGGTAAATTCCGCGTTCGAGATATTTCCCCGATATTAAGTAGGGACGGCAACATTTCAACATTAACCAAAATACGAGAAAACGGCCACAACATCATTATTGATCCCGCAAAAGCATACTTTTCTTCTAGGCTATCGACTGAGCGAGAAGGTAACGTTGTTGCGGCAAAACAGCTTGCTAATTTACTCGACCGACCAATTACAATATCTGACCCCTACGCTGGAGTTGGCCCTTCACTACCTAGTCTAATTGCCACCGAAGGACTAGTTGAAGCAATCTTTGCCGGTGATTTAAATCCAGATGCGGTCGAACTTCTTACCGATAATCTCGAGTCGCTGGTTAACAAGTCTAACTATAATTTTGGTAATCAAGTGTTTTGCTTGGATGCTAGAAAGTGGCGTAGTGATAAAAACCTCACAGGCTCTACAGATTTATTATTGGTTAATTTACCCCATGATACAATTGAGCACCTTAGCGACCTATTCCCTTTGATGCGTAAAGGGACTACGTCTTTGATTCGTGGCTGGGCTATTGTTGAAAGACAAAACTTAGATGGGGTCAGAGAATTAATCGAAAAGAAACTAATCCAACACGGTGCCAAAGAAATATCTCTTACTTGTAAGGAAATCAAAGGTTTTTCAGCTAGTAAAATTTTCATCCGGATAGAATCATGGCAAATCTTCCCTTAGAAGCGTTCACTTCATCAATCACCTATGTTTCCCGTTGACCATGGGCACAGTAGTAAACTGCGTTTGCGGGGTAGAAATTGACATCACCGGAGTCACTCCCAAGAAAAACGGCACTAAGGTCTGGTGTCGCGTTTGTGGCGCAACTACCATTCATCACCACGATTAATATCAGCAATTTGTTCATTAGCCGGGGGTATAACCGCTATTTGTGACGGATTTAGTGACTAAGACAGATGAGCGCGGGATGGCCATTTCACCGGTACTGCCTGAAGATTGTAAGAATTTTCTGATTGATATAGACGGTACTATTTGTGAAGATATTCCCAATGAAGAACCAGAACGAATGGCAACTGCTGAATGCTATGATGGTGTTGTAGAACAGATCAACAAATGGTATGACCAAGGCCATCAAATTTGCTTTTTTACTGCGAGGGCAGAAGAACACCGTGCGGTTACAGAACAATGGCTTGCAAATCACAATTTCAAGTGGCACACCTGTTTATTTGGCAAACCACGCGGTGGCAATTATCACTGGATAGACAACCACATTGTTCGGGCGACTAGGTTCAATTCTAAGATGACAGAATTTGTTAAGAAAATGGTAGAAGTAGAAGTCTTTGACGATTAATTAACAACTAATCCTCGTTTTTAGATGAAAACCAACTTTCAACCTTGTCATAAATTCCTTCTTCGAAGGCGGCAATTTTCTTAACGGTCTTGTTAGTTGTTGGCTTGTCTTCCTTTAGCACAGGCACCATTGATGACCAAACTCCTTCGCCTTTAATACGGGAATAGATAGCTGCCCCAATATGAAGTATAATCAGCAGGTAACTGACATCAGCCACGAATCCATGTAAATCTAATACCACATCCATAACGGTTTGTTCTTCATCAGGCGTCGCATTTATGGTATATCCTTGGTTATACAATCCAGCAATCATCAAGCCAGTTAATGGGAGTAGAATAAAACAGGCATACATTGCTTTGTGGACTGAACGAGCGAAGTAGTAGTGCACAATATGTACGGGCTCCCTCGCCCCTAAGAACGTCTTGAAACGCCTCATATAGGAATATCTCAAGACAACAACAACGATAAAAACCGTGGCAAAGATTATTTCAGAAATAAGCAGGCCGCTGTCTTCAAGATCTTCTAACGCGTTTACTTGTTTGAAGATTCCATAAACATACAATAAAACAAAACTCCAATGAATGGTCCTTGCCAGTTTGGTGTGGCTTTTTACAATAAAACCCCCTAGATTTTATTCAAAGATTTAGTTTAACGATTAGTAATCAAATGGTGGATAGTTCTAACGTGAACTCCAGTTGCCCCATTCTTTACCATGGAATTACTTTTTGCACCCCAGTAAGTTCCAGC
>JAKMFF010000089.1 GCA_022425585.1 Candidatus Poseidoniaceae archaeon | reverse complement strand
GAATATAATTTCTTCAGAAGTGATCTTGAGAGAACCGGTGCTCTAGAAAATGCGGTATTGTTCGTTAATCTAGCGGATGATCCAGCGGTTGAGAGAATTATTACTCCAAGACTAGCACTTACCGCTGCGGAATATCTTGCTTTCGAGAAAGACTACCACGTTCTAGTTATTTACACTGATATGACAAACTACTGTGATGCTCTAAGACAAATTGGTGCAGCTAGAGAAGAAGTACCCGGAAGAAGAGGTTACCCTGGTTACATGTATACTGATTTGGCTATGCTATACGAGCGTGCTGGAATTGTTAAGGGCAAGAAGGGTTCCATTACCCAATTCCCAATTTTAACGATGCCTGGTGACGATATTACGCACCCAATTCCGGATCTTTCTGGATATATTACTGAAGGACAGATTGTTATTTCAAGAGAATTACATCAACAAGGAATCTATCCGCCAATCAATGTTCTGCCATCACTTTCTAGATTGATGGGTTCATGTATTGGTGAAAAGACTACTAGGGAAGATCACAAATCAGTTTCTGACCAAATGTACGCTGCTTATGCTCAAGGTAGAGAACTTAGAGGTTTAGTGGCAATTGTTGGTGAAGATGCACTTAATGAAAGAGACAAGCAACTGTTAGACTTTTCTGGAGTATTTGAGGATAAATTCCTGCGCCAAACAAGAGACGAAGACCGTTCGATTGAAGAAACACTTGATTTGTGTTGGAATTTAATGTCCTCTATTGACACCAAGTATCTTGTTAGGTTAGACCAAAAGTGGATTGAAAAGTATCACCCAGAAAATAAAGAGTGAAACAGGAGAGATATTCATGGCATTGGACATTAAACCAACCCGCAGTGAATTAATCAAACTTAAGTCTAGAATAAAGCAGACAAAAAATGGTTACAAACTGCTGAAAATGAAGCGAGATGGCCTGTTCCATGAATTTAGGCAACTCCTTTCTGAAATGATAAAAGCCAAACGCGAGTTGACAGATTCATACAGATTGGCTAAGCAGAGAATTGACTTGGCCAACGCAATTGATGGCGGACTAGCTGTTAGGGCTGCAGCAATTGCCAATAGTGCTCATCCAGAAGTTGAAGTTGAACGACGCAATATCATGGGTGTAGTTGTACCAAGCGTCAGTGGAACTAACTTGAAATCAACTTTCAAAGAGCGCGGTGTTGGTTATATTGGTTCGTCCCCATACATCGACGAAGCAAGTGAATCATTTAGCGAACTGATTGAGAAAATAGTTACTGCCAGTGAAATGGAAGCGACCCTAAAACGTCTACTAGAAGAGATTGAAGCAACCAAAAGAAGAGTGAATGCCTTGGAATTCAAAGTTATACCAGAACTAGAAGAAGCAAGAGTGTTTATCCAATTAAGACTTGAAGAGATGGAAAGAGAGGAAACTTTCAGACTCAAACGATTCAAGAACAAATGATGCTTACTAGCCAACGATGGTTAAAGTAGGAAAGAACCACACCCCTAAATGGGGAGATTCAGTTATGGCCGACGAAGTTGTTGAAGAACCCTCGTCATCTGATGACAAATTATCAAGATTACCAGCTCACAGAGATGTGTGGAGCCAGAAAGAACTCTTTGAACGCATAATTTCTCGCCATTTCCAGATAATTGGGGAACTTGGTGGAACCAGATGGCCTGTTTGGAAGGTAGACCTCCTTGGCGATAGTGAGGTAAATGAGAGTCTAAATGAGCTAAATTTACACTTAGTCGATCTTGGTTGGCTGGCTAAATTAGAAACAGGAGAACCTTGGTTAGTACAGATAATACCATCTCCTGAAAGGCAATTCCCTGCTTCAAAAACAACTCTTGGTTTTTGGTCGATTTCAATTCTCACCGCAACTTTGGCTGGAATGTTTTGGATAGATGGTTCCAGGCCTGAAGATGGTTGGTTTTTTGAATCATTATTCCTCGACGCATTTGTTGGCTATACTTTGCCAGTTTTCGCAATAATTATGTTAGCGTCTTTTGCGCAGAAATACCATGCACAAAAGCATGGTCTAAGAGTGGGTCACTTAACTCCAATACCAGAGCCATCTATCAGTTTATTTTCATTAGGGCTTATGTCAAAATCAATGTTAATTTGGCCGTTTGGTATTCTGATAATACCTACACTTCCAAGGATGGATGCTAGGCCGTGGAAAGATCGTGAATTACTAGGTTGGAGCGCACTTATTGTTCCAAGTATTTTGATAATTTCTGGTATGGCTTTATGGATATTAGGATTGTTACTTACTCCTGATTTAGTAGCAGTTACCTCTATGCAATATGTTGCAGAGATGCCTTTGTTAGTCAACTTATTGAGTCCAATAATCGCTGATGGTATTTCTGTAAAGATCGTTTGGGCTCACCCTTTATCTAAGGCTGGAGCAATGTTAAGTTTCTTTGGTTGGGTATCCTTATTGCCTATTCCAACATTCCCCGGCGGGCGGTTGTTAATCGCGAGGACTAGCATGAATGAAGCGAGAAATTCGACCAATCAACTATTTCTGTTTGCCGTAATACTTGCTTTTGCTTGGATGTTTAACGCATTTGGTAGTTTCAACAT
>JAKMFF010000075.1 GCA_022425585.1 Candidatus Poseidoniaceae archaeon | reverse complement strand
AATCCAGCGCAATGGCCAGGCTATGCGACTGCCGCAATTGTCCTTCCCAATTTAGAACTAGTCATGAATATGACGGTTGACTAAAATGACCTAGTTTTGTGACAAAGGACCAAGATATCCCAGATAATCTGGTGGAATTGCACATATTATGACTAGTAACAAAAACATCCAGCCTAGGTAGTATAGGGATCTAAAAAAGGATTTAGCTGCTTTGGGCATTCTACCATTGTCATCAAACGGCTCATCTGGGTCAATTGCCCAAACTGACACAGAATACCACAAAGTTAGACCACCTGCAACAAAAGCCCATAGCAAGGGCAAACCAGACTCTGGCCAAAAGCAAGGCACAGAGCCCAACATAAGCAACAAGATACAATAAATTTTCGACTGCTTTATGGTATATTTTGCTCCTTTAACTTCATTCATCATTGGAACTTCTGCCTTAGCATATTCCCCTGAACGATAAAGAGCTAAAGCCCAAAAGTGAGGAGGGGTCCATAAGAAAATCAAGGCAAAAAGCATCCAAGGAATGGGCGACCCTAAGTCTAACGGATTCATGTTGTTTGTATAATCTGCTGCCGCCACTGCCCACCCGATTAAGGGAGGAGTGGAGCCTGCAATACCGCCTATCACAATATTTTGTGGTGTTTTTCGCTTTAACCACATAGTGTAAACTAAGACATAGAAAGCAACAGAAAAGAATGACCAAAAAGCGGCTTTCCAACTGACCAAGAAAAATATTGATGAACCAGTTATTGCGATGATTAGTCCGAAAATTAATGCTCCGTTGGGTGAAATATGCCCTTGGGGTACAGGTCTCTTTTGAGTCCTACGCATGTGTTGATCGATATCAGAATCAAACCACATATTTATCGAATTTGACCCTCCTGCAGAGAGTGTACCTCCAACGACCGTAATTACACAAGCATAGAGGGTGTCAAACCAAGTCCTATCTACATCAATTAGCCCGTGTCTTGCTAACATATCGTGCACTAATATGGCACAAATAGCGGTGATTTGTAACAGAACAATAACTCTTAATTTCATTAATTGAACGAAAACTGTAAACCATCCTGGATGAGGGTTTGGGGAATTTTTGTCATCTCCCATCTAATCACTCATCACAATCAACGTCCTGGTAATGCGTAAGCCTAAACATCATTGGCCCACTTGCAGCTACGAGGAATGTTGTGACGCCGCCAAGCAAATGTAATAGAGATATCCATTCAGGGAATTCGCCAATTTCTGCCTTTATCAAATAAGATGCTCCAATTAGTAAGTTGCTGAACCAAAATATCGTGGTAAATAGCATTGCTTTGTAGTAAGGCTCAGCATTATCGTAATCTTCTTTTTGTTGGTTTAGTTTTAGTAGTGACATTAACAAGATAACACCGACCAACAGGGCGCCAATTCTATGAATCATTTGAACTAAAATTCCTGAATTATCCAAAGACGGGAGAACTTCACCGTTACATTGGGGCCAAGCATCTGGGAAACCAACAGAGCATGACTGATTGTATTGGCCACCTGCAGTTGATGATACCCAAGCTCCTAAAACCAACAAAATCAACACAGATATGGCAATTAAATCAAACTTTTTTCGGTAAATATTCACGAACTTAGACGAGGCTTTAGTGAACGACCAATCCACTCCTTCAACAACTCTTGTTAGTTTATATTGCCATAATATGGCAGCAGTAAAGATTGAAGCAAGTGAAAGGTGTAGTGCCACTGACCAGTCCGCATTGTCATAAAAAACGGTCACTGCTCCAGCAATTGCCTGTATTAATAACATCACAGTGATAAACACAGAAGAATAAAAATTGTTCATCCCATACCGGTCTATACCCTTTTTTGAGACATAGAGATTAAGCAAGACAGGAATAGCAATAACTCCCACTAAGAATCTATGAAACCATTCGAGGAAGATTTCAAAGACAGTATATCTATGTTCTATACCTCTAGAATCTATTTCATCAGGATTTTCTTCCCAATAAGTTTCCTGCTCTTCTTCTGAAATATCAAAGCCGTAGGTTCCAAAGCACTTAGGCCAGTCAGGACAAGACTCTCCAGCATCATGGATTCTTATCGCACCGCCAAACGAAATTATCAAGATAGCAAAAACCAACATCATTAACGGCAAGGTTGAAGGGCGTCGCCACCAAGCGGGTTGCATGATTCATTGGAGTAGAGTGCCCCTTTTGAACACATGCCTTGCACTCACAAAGCCAATAAGTCGTGATAAATCTATGTCCACGGTAGTACTTTTGATAATAGTTCTAGGTAGCTTAAACAGCATGGTAACTGTTCAAGGACAAGAACAAGTAACTTCTAATGAAGCAACTGTTTTGGGAGAAACAATAGACGTTATGGTAATCGATTCAGAATGCTTAGAAGAGCAGGTATGCCATGCATGGAGGCCATTGCAATTAATCGAGTACTACGGTGCTGATTGGTGTGAACCATGTTTGGATGTTGAACTCTCCATAGAGAATATTGATACTACTAAATATGCCATCATCCAACATCATCCATCAGTACTTGACTATAGCTATTTGAATTTTTCAAATCAACGCTATGAAACAGATTTCAGATTAATTTTCATACCATCTTTGGTGATCGACGGTGAAGGGTTGCTAACAGGTACCAAACAAGCCACGGAATTGAATCAAAGTCTATCAAAGAATCAAACTGAATTTTTTGGAATAAATGAATTGAATATCACTAACTCAATGCTAAACTGGAATACCTCTACTAATTACACACTGAAAATTTGGAAAACAAAATCCACCTCACATGAGTTTGATAATCGAAATCTATCACATTTGGCTGTTGACTATATGGAAATAAATCACGAACAGAGTCAACTAAATCTTACCGATTGGCTAGATAACTGGACTGGTCGCTTAATCTTCACATTAGAGTCCGATGGGATAAGAGTGCTGACTTCCCTATCACAAAGCCCCACAGGAGACATGGATTTCAACAGTGAAGACCAAACTACTGGCATCCTCTCAAAATCCGATGATTCGCCAAAACTAGCAATTATGGTCTTTATTGCGTTATTTGTTGCTCTACTACCTGCATTAATTATGTGGAAAGGTCTGCAAAACATGAATAATGACGAGAGCGAATAGAGATTCTTTACCGTGATATGCTAGGGTTATATTCAAAAACACTCGCTCTCACGCTTAACCACGACTGCGTGTCGTTGTGATTATTATGGTTAAGCCAATTCGACTTCATACTAGATTTGAAAGAGCAAGAATTATTGGAGCAAGAGCTCTTCAAATTGGGATGGGTGCACCACTTTATGCTGGCGAGGATGAACTTCGAGAAGCATTCAAAGAAGAACTGATATCACTCTACGGATTTGAAGAAGCTTCAGTTAGATTCGTACTAGACCCTTTGAAAATAGCTTTGTTCGAATATGACCATGAATTAATACCAATTGATATTGACCCTCACGAATAATAATTATCATTGTGAGTTAAACTCATAATATGAAGGCAGTGTCACATCAGGGAGTAAATCTCTCCTTACTAAAATAGTTCTAACCGTCCATAAATCAACAAATATTCGATACTTCAAAGTTGCATCTAGATAATCAACACCACTTGAACCACCCGTGCCCATCCGGCGACCAATCATTCGTTCAACCATCCTAGCGTGAGAATTTCTGAACAACAGCAACGCCTGTTCTAATTCAACAAATGAATCAATTAACGTCCTTGGCCAAGACAATAGTGGCAAATCTCTGTATGATTCAATGAATAATAGCCCTGCTCTTGAGCGGTTAACCTTGCCGTCCTGAATCAAAAAATCTCTAGCACCTGAAATAGATTTTTCCATTCGTGGTCTGATTGACGATTCGTCACCATGTCCGATTGATAAAAAGTGTTCAATTACCGTTTCGCTATGCTTAGACATTGCTTCAAGATGGTTTTCTACATATTCAGTAATTACCTTTTCATCGGTTAATTCTGTTGATAAAGAACCGTTTATTGGGGTTCTAGATAGCCAGTTATCTAGTAAATCACAAAGCGAAGGTGAATTAATTCTTGCTTGAAAATCGACCAACACTTCTGTGGAAATTTTACCCTCTTTAGCCAACCTCTCCATGTGTTTTAGAGGATCCATCCCTGCTTCTCTTTGTTGCTGTTCTAATCCAAGAATTGATTCTATTTGCCGCAATTGCCATGATTCAAAACCAGAGGAAGTACCCAATCGGTCACGGAAGGAAAGGAAATCTTGAGGAGTTAAGGTCTCCATAACTTTCCATTGTTGCGACATTAAGTTAAACACTGATGATACGCGTTTCAAGTGATGAACTATTTTTGGCATTGCCCCTTCTTCTATATGTTCTTTATTCATCAAATCATGAACCTCTTTCAATTCAGATAGAACCAGTTTAAACCATAACTCGAAAGCTTGGTGGACTATTATGAAATGGAGCTCATCATTACATGGTTTAGGAGAATAACCTAACGGCCCCTCCTGAAGAGACAATATATCATCAAGCCTGAGGTAATTACCATAAGTCATCCTATTGCTGTCTTCGTGGCCACTCATGTTATACGCATTTTAACTAAAGACTTGAACTTTGACCGTGAAATCAGATAATTATAATGAAATTAGGAAATCTGCAAATACGCAAAATTTCTCTAAAATAGTAATATAAATCCATAATACTCATAGAGGTAATACTTGACCCCTTGACATGGGCGTAGACAGTGGCACACTCGCAAGTTGGCTTGCGGATTACGACCTAGACAATCTCACGATTGGAGTAGTTGCTTCTCACTCCTCGTTACAAATACTTCACGGAGCGCGAAAAGAAGGATTCAGGACCTTAGGGATCGCTGTTGGAGAGAACCGAAGAAAATTCTATCAAGCATTCCCTGGCGCAAATCCTGATGAATGGCTGATGCTAGAAGACTACCGAGAAATGTTAGATTATGCAGAATGGTTTCGAAAGAGGAATGTGATAATCATCCCGCATGGATCATTGGTAGAATATCTAGGTTCCACCAACTTTAGAAATCTTCAAGTTCCTACGTTCGGTAATCGAGGCATATTACAC
>JAKMFF010000061.1 GCA_022425585.1 Candidatus Poseidoniaceae archaeon | reverse complement strand
CCATATACACAGCCAGGCAGTAGACCCGAAAACCAAGAGCCCACACCCAAAAACAAGAATTGAATTGGCTCTTGATGAATCTAGATATTCTGTCGACCCATTCAAGAATTTAGATCAGCAGGTTAAAGATGCAATCGCTAAACTCAAACCGCTAATTCCTTTATCGTTCGAGACAACTAGGTTGGCATTCAAAGTGCCAGGTTCAGGCTACGGTGGCGCAATGAGAATACTGAGACCGTTCCAGATTAAGGAAGGGTGGTTAGAAGATGGTTCGTGGGCTAGTGTTGTCGAAATACCTGCTGGCATGAAAGGCGATTTGATTGGCCAGATAATGAAAGTGTCCTCGCAAACAGAAGTTAAGGAAATGTAAATATTAGAACCCAATACAAAGGGTTGAGTTTATCATGGGTTGGCTTGTCGCCGGTTCGGAGAGAAAGAAATGTCCCAAGGTCGAAGCGGCGCCGAGCAGCGCCTAGTGACCCCGGGAATGACCATTGGGTCATTGTCCGGGATGCGTGTCGGAAGTGGCGCAATCAGCCAAAACGACGAAATTATTGCAACCAAACTTGGTTGGGTACGTGAATTAAACGGAACAGTATCCGTTGACCCAATCAACAGCCCATACTTACCCCGCTCTGGAGATTTAGTTGTTGCACACGTCGCTGAAGTAAGAAACAACCTATGGTTTATGGATATTAATGGCTCATTCCAAGGATTACTTCCAATGTCTCTAGCACCTTGGAAAGTTGAATTCGGACAAGCGCGTCAACACATGGATATTGGCGATGCTGCTCTCGCTCGTGTCCAAGAAGTTGATGAATGTCACAACGTTGTATTAACTATGAAAGGAGTAGGATTACGAAGACTATCTCAGGGTGCGGTCGTTGAAGTACCAGTTAACCACCTCGATAGAATAAGAGGCGTCAATAATTCGAATCTAGACAGAATGAAAGACACCAGTGATTGCCGAATCATTGTCGGTGAAAATGGCCGAGTTTGGATAGATGGTGATGACGATGGGATATCTTGGACTAGAGAGGCTTTGGCAATTGCTAAGCAACATGGGCACAAGAAAGATTTTGATTCAATCATGAAAAAACATGAAGGAAGTTTTGCGAGAAAAGGTGATGCTTAATGGGCGGATATGGAGATGTACAATTACTACGAGATGATGGGCTAAGATTAGACGGAAGAAAATTAGATGAATCGAGACCTGTCTCGATTCAAGCAGGAATATTACCTGCTGCAGATGGCTCCGCTATCGTCACACACGGACTAAACGTAGCAGTAGCTGCAGTTTATGGACCAATGGAAGCACACCCTAGAAAAATTCAGCGACAAGACAGAGCGGTAATTGATGTTCGATATAACATGGCACCTTTCTCTACCAGTGACAGAATTAGACCTGGTTATAATCGTCGATCAAGAGAAATTTCGAAGGTTACTGCAGAAGCACTAGAATCTGTAGTCCTAGTAGAGAGATTTCCCCGCTCTAAAATTAGAGTAGAAATCGAAATTCTCGCTGCAGAGGCAGGAACACGATGCGCTGGAATTACTGCTGCTTCTGTTGCTCTAGCAGATGCCGGTATTCCAATGAGAGATATGATTGTGGGAGTAGCATCTGGTAAAATCGAAGGCACAGTAGTTCTCGATTTGGACAAGGCTGAAGACAACTATGGACAAGCTGACTTACCTGTAGGTATTTTACCGAACACCGGTGAAATCGCATTTTTACAGATGGATGGAGATCTTTCACCAGAAGAATTTGACCTTGCTATGGAATATAACTTCAAAGCAGCGAAAGAAATTCATGAAATCATGGTAGATGCACTAAAAGCAAGATACGATGGGGGTGACAACTGATGGCTGAATTAGTCCCTAATTTGCTCCGTCAAGAAATGGCTAGACTTGCCAAGCAGGATGCTAGAATCGATGGCAGAGCAAGGTTTGAAGGGAGAGAAATTACCCTTGAGACCGATTGCTTGTACAATGCAGAAGGTTCTGCAAAGGTCACAATGGGCAAAACTGTAGTTTACGCTGGAGTAAAATTCGAAATCCGAACTCCATGGCCTGACCGTCCATCCCAAGGTTCGCTAATGTGCGGAGCAGAGTTGAGACCAGTGGCTCATCGAAAATATGAACCTGGACCACCTTCACC
>JAKMFF010000046.1 GCA_022425585.1 Candidatus Poseidoniaceae archaeon | reverse complement strand
CTTATGAACCTGATGAACATGGACGTAGTTCAGGTAAAACTGGTTCAGACATTGAACGGATCTTGGCATTTCACGCCATTGGTCGAATGGACCCAGTTGAGTATCAAGAGTCGTGGGAAAGTACATTGCAACACGCATTAAAAATTGAACATGAGCATATGGACAAAATATACCGTGAAAAATTGACCAATTTGCAATACCAAGTAACGAGAAATTCAGCTACAGAACGAGCATTTACTGGGATTTATGACAAGCATTTTGAAAGTGGGACATACTATTGCATTTGTTGTGGTCATCCATTGTTTGAATCTACTGGGAAATATAATTCAGGCTGTGGATGGCCAGCCTTCCACAGTGAACACAATTCAGCAAGTATTGCCCGTGTAGAGGATTATACCCATGGGATGATTAGAATAGAGGTTAGATGTTCAAAATGTGACGCACATTTGGGCCACGTTTTCAATGATGGACCAAGAGAACATGGTGGAGAAAGATATTGTATAAATTCAGCATCAATTGAGTTTAGGGAGTCGTGATTATATGGTTACTAGAATAAGAAGATACGTAGAAACAGATACTGGGCACAGAGTACCCAATCATAAGAGTAAATGCCGACACCTACATGGTCACAGGTATAGATTTGAAGCAGAGATTGAAGGTGATGTGGTTTCAGTAGAGGGAGTTTCAGATGAGGGGATGTTGATGGACTTTTCTGATGTCAGTAAAATTCTTACAGAAAAAGTACACGATGTAGTTGACCACGCGTTTGTAGTATACCAAGGTGACAAACAGGCCCTTGCAGCATTAGAGCTAATGAACGATGACCACAGAACTGTAATAGTTGACTTTATTCCAACCGCTGAAAATCTAGCAAAATGGGCGTTTGAACAGGTTGAGCCGCATATTCAATCAGTTTACGGTAATACGTTGAGATTAGTTGCAATGCATGTAAGAGAAACGCCAAAATCTACCGCTTCATGGATAAAGTAGAAATTATTCTATTCTTCTACGCCTTTTATTGATCCATTCTTCATCATTGTTATTTTTCTGCAGAGCCGTTGTTGCATCAATTAACCCACCAATGATTCTTGTTACTTCATCGCTAGTTGGTGATGACATCATTACCATCCTGATAATTGAATTATTCAAACTATCTTTTCTTTCTTGATTGCCAGGCATTGCAGTAGTGAATTGGTCGACTGCGGTTAGTAAAGTCCCTCGCAAATCAGGGTTTAGTTCACGTGTTAGCGGAACAATTTCTGGCAATCCAAAATCACTACCTTGGCTATCCTTCACTCGATCTGAATGTATCTGATAGAGGAAGGCATTGACCGAGTGCGAAAGGTTTGCGATAGGATAGCCTTCCCAGGTTGGTAAAGTAGATAAAAAATCACATTCGTGCAATTGATCTGTCGATAGGCCAGTTCCCTCTCCCCCAAATACCAGTGCGACTTTTCCAGAACTATCATTGAACCTCTCAGATAATTCCCACGGGAAGCAAAAATGTCTGAATGAGGTTTTTGTTCCAACTTCCCTCTTTCCCGAGGTGCCAACAACAATTGAACAATCTTTTACTGCTTCTTTTAGGGAATGAAATGTATCCAAATCATTGAGTATAGAACCTGCATGTTTCGCCCTATTACGGGCTTCTTCGTCTAGTGGGTCACACTTGGGTGTTACTAAACGTAGTTTAGAGAAGCCGTAATTCAACATAGTGCGACATATGGCTCCTAAATTACCGGGATGCGAAGTATTTACGCAGATAATAATTAATTCGTAGGATGAATTAGGCAATGGTATGGCTTTTCTATCACCCATAATTTTCACCTATTGTAAAACTCAATTATCCATCTTGGATCACATGGTTGATAGATAAAAAATAGATATCCACCCGATTCTCTATCTTCCATAACAATAGAACGCTTTTTTATTGAATGCTTATGTTTTAAAAATAATATCAACTCTTCCAACTCATTTTTGTCTTCAGAGTGGATACTGACTGGTTGTCTATCCCAGTCAATGCGCACTGGCATTCAAAGCCCTCAATCGACTCTTCTTTGACGGTACCTTGTTACGTAACCAGCAATCCAGTTACGTAATTTTTTAGAACTAACATCGGTTAGTTGGGATACCATTATTTTGTTGTGGTCAAAGTCTTCGGTGAATTTCTCACCATGTTGTTCAACTAGTGCAATTGCTCTTATTTTTATGAAACTCGGTCTAATATTTCCCATTATTATCACTCCTCAAACAATTTTACTTCAATTGGGATATCTGGCTCATCGTGTCTGATGACTTGTAATCTTACTTTTCTAGGAGGGTTTTCGATGCCTCTTGACCAAATATGTTCGTTGACAGATGGATCAATCCATACTTCTTCATCTTCTTTGACTCTTAGATGTTGGATTACATGATCCTTGATTATCTGCATAGCACGTGGTGCCCGCTTGAAACGTGTAATACTCCAAGCTTTCCTCAAAGGGACAATAAGTTCTGATTCGTTAGGTCTTGCCATATCATTCACCTCTGCAATTTACTGCGTCTCCAATGGTGTCTTTTAGGATGTGACACAGTGTTTCGGTCGGTCTTTAGCATGACCCATACAGGGACACGGCGGTTTTGCTTGGTAGCCTTCATAAGGCGTATTTTTTTTGCTGCTGGTTTATTTCTGGACATTTCGAGCACCTTCTCAGATTCTTCGGATGGACGCATTGCTGCGGCTCTTGGATTGCATTTTCTTTAACATTGACTTCAATGTTTCATCAGTCATTGGAGGAATAAATTGGTTATTTTCATGCATTGAAATTATCAATTTTTTTATCGAGTCTGCACGCTCCGGAGTAGCCAAAGATATCCTAGCAATTCTTGAGCGTGCTTCGCTAGTTAGTAGATGTTTCAATGCTTTATTGATAGACTGAGATTCAATTTCCTGTCTTTGGGTTTCTATTTCAGCATCTGCTTGTACCTTTGCTTGTTCTTCAAATTGCTGTTGCAGAGCTATTCTTCTCTGTTCACGAAGAGCAGACAATTCGTCGCTTCCGTTTGCAGACATAATAGACAAACTCCCACTTCCTCAATATTTGGCTAAGCCCGGATATAATTCGTTGGCAGCATCACGACAGGAGTGAGCCACTTCATCGAGTAGCTTTTGTCCTGCAGATGTAAGTTTGCGGCCTGAATATAATTGTTGCTTACCTTCCTCAGTGTCAACTTCTTTGGTTGCCACCATTTCAACAAGCCCTGCAGCTTCTAATTGTTGTAGAGCTGTCCTGATAATGTGCCTAGATGCGACACCTGGAGTATTTGGTCCAGCACCATTGTTCATGACTGTGCCGTAAGTTTGAGCAAGACTAGTAACGCCGATAGGGCCTTGTTTTGCTACCTTTCTTAGTAACGAGGCTGCTCTTATAGTCCACCAGTTCTCTTGAGTAGGAGGTCTCTCTCTATCTACTCCAGTCTTGACGTATTCTGACCAATCTGGAGCGACTATGTCTTTAGAATCAGATAGTTTATCTGCCAATGCAGAAATCAGCATATTAGCCGGAATATCATAATAAGTGGTCATGTAACAACACCAAGCAATTTGCCGACTTTACTCCCCTATATCAATGAAACGGGTGATAATGCGCCGCCATAACTTGAAAAAAGGGAAATGCAAGTGTTATTGAAGGAGGCAACATAGGGCAATACATGCAGAAGGCATTAGCCCAAAATCCGAACCTGCTTCGGACTCTTTTAGGGCTCTCATTTACTCTAATCTTTTTATTGGCTTATGCAGTCTATGGCGCTACTATTTCACCATCATATTATGTTTACGAGACAGAGAATGTTTCAACTATTGACGCAGATACAGAACCTACCAAACTGTACGATGTTCAGGAAAATGAGACAACATGGCGATGGACTATGAGTGCTGACGGAGATAATCTAACGTGGGTAAATTTAACTGCTACCGAGCTGTCTAGAGAATCAACAATCAGGCTAACCAACTCTGCAGGATTGTATAGTCACAGCAAACTTGGCGATCCAGATGCGGAAGATTTTGCTTGCGAGGAAAAATGTTACCAGAATAGTACACATGAAGGTTACAGCGAAGATGGAGAGGATGTCAAAATATTTTCCATGACTACTACCGACCCTGGCAGGAGAGATAATGGGACCGTCTATGCCAAATCACTTGGCTCTGCAGAGGAAAAAGCAAGAGATATAATCGAATATTTCCACTCACCATCAGTCATCATTGTCGAGATAACAGAGAAAGGTAATCGGACAACCTCACCGAGTATTGAGCTGGAAACCGTAAATGAAGATTTTGACGATATAGAGGTTTTCTCTATCGATGCAGGTACTGAATTCCTTTGGGCGTTGGCTGCGGTGGTTGGTTGCTTTTCTATGATTCTTATACCTTCTTTTACCATATATTTTGCCGCTCAGGCTAAGGAAAGAAAAGCAGAACTAAAATTACAACAGGCAGAGGATAATGTAGATTCATCCATTGATAGTTCTGACCAAGCCAATTAACTCATATAGATTACATACAGTGTCTATATTGAGCCGCACATGAAAAACTACACTGCATTATTGTTAGTGATATTGATTTCAGTGCACGCTATGCCGGTGAATAATTCGATATTAACCAAGCAAACAACACATGAAGTGAATTCGAAGGCAACAGGTGTGGACCTTTCGGTAACTGAGGTTGACTTCTCTTACCCCAACGCCAACGATCGTGGCAAATATCAAATGTTCTCATCTAACTATCCAATAGCCGATTTTAATAAACCTGAGACACTATATGTTGTTGATGCTGTCAAGGATGTAGAGATTGATTTGAGGGTGTTATTATCTAATATTGGCACATCAGATGCAACAAGTGTTGAAGTTAATATTCTAATTATCCACAATGAATACCTTGATTTTAATCTTCATAACATCACCAAGGTAATTGGCTCGGTTCGGGCCCAGTCTGAAATTACTTCAACGGTCAAATTTACCCCTCAATATTCAGGCAATCATAGTTTAGTTGTTACTCCTTCCTCGCCGACGTTAGATGATAATCCATCAAATGATGTTTATTCCAGTACCTTCACTGTTGCAAGTAAATATTACAATTGTAATGATTTAGTTTCATGGACAACTGGTTTAGGATGGGCAGAAAATACCGATACTTTTCTCTCAGAGGGTTCTGCATGCCACCATGGAAATGGTCAATCATCAACCTATTCACCTAACACAAATAGTGATTTAATCACCCCAATCCTTGACATGTCGGATGCAATCTCAAATCCCACAAGAACTAACGGGATTACCTTTTTCTATACCGGTAGCTTGGCAAATGGAGATTATGTAAGAATTTACAGCAAGGACATAAGTAACGGATGGGTTGAGCAAGCGAGTATAACTGGGACAATAGATAATACGTTTATCGATGGGGCGAATTGGAACACTTGGTCGCTAAATCATGCTGGAGCCTTCTCTCCTTTAGTTCCAACAAATTCACAATTTTTCCATAGTAATTCACAATATAAATTTTCTTTCACCAGCGATTCCGTGAATAATGATATTGGCTACTGGATGGATGATATAGTAATTGTGTATGATCAAGAAGCCAAACCATCTGAATTCGAAATAAGTGTATCTGGATTATCAGTAACAAAGACTGTACCGGGATCTTGGGGGAAAGCAACATTACAGTTGACCAACAATGGCAATCTTTCAGAGATATTTATGCCATCAATTCAAAATCTTCCGGGCGAATGGCAATATTATTTTTCCCACCAAAGTGGAGTAAGCATAAGTGAAGATAACGGTGTACTGGTGGAGAAAGGGCAGAGTAAAATTATTGAATTAAATTATCAGCCAAAAGTTGGCGAAACTACTGGTTTTTTCCCTATTCAAGTAGAATTATCTAGTTCAACTCATGAAGTGATTAGTGATTATATTAATCTTCAGTTAGAGGTAGAGCCAGATAGAATTCCAAATTTTTCAGACATTTCTGTAACTCCGCGATGTGCACCAGGAAATACCTGCACGTTCAGTGCTTATCTAACTAATATCGGTGGTGCAAGTGATGTTTTTGACCTTTCTTTGAGCTATCAAAACCTGCCGATCGGATGGAGTGTGGCTTTTGCTTGGAATCAACCTAATTCTATTTACATCCAACCCGGAATCCTAACTGAAATTTTGTTAACCTACACCGTTTCACAAGAAGCAGTGCCGGATTCTTTGGGCATTTTTCAAATTCACGCCCACTCCCAGAATGATTCATCGCGAAGCGATACTTTGGAAGTAATTGTAACTGCAAGCATGGTGAGTGATGCATCGGTATTTCTACAAGATTCTCAACTAGATGCAACATGGGCAGTAAACCCAGGAGAATTTGTTAGTATAACTTTTGGAATAATAAATAATGCTTCAGTCCAAGATATTTTTTCTACCAGTGCTGAAATAATAGGTTTCAATGATTGGATAGTTGTAGACATAGTTCCAGAACAGATGTTCTTGAATTCAAATTCTAGTGGGACTTTTGTAGTGACATTACAATCTCCTGAATCTGCTCAATATGGGGATAATTGTCCGGGTATAATTGCTAAGATTAATTCTCAAAGAAGTGGACAAAATTATCAATCAAAGACATATGATAATTTAGCAATAAGGCAAGTGAACGATGTAAGTATCCTAG
>JAKMFF010000336.1 GCA_022425585.1 Candidatus Poseidoniaceae archaeon | reverse complement strand
CACGACAATACGCATACCCATTTAAGTCCTAAAGATTCAATCAAGTTTACCACCACTGGTGGAATTGATGCAATCCAGTGGCGTAGCAATCACATTGTTGATGATTGGACAAACTTGCATTCCTACGAAAAAACTGATACAGATGGTAACTTAGCGGCAATCGATATAATTCACCAACTTGAACACCTACCGGGAATTGATTTGGATGGCAACCACACAATATCAATTAGAGGTCTTAAGTCCAACTCAAGTGGTGGGCATTCGTCTTCACCACTTGTTACCATTGATATCATGTTGATGGATACAGCATCTGCATTTATTCAAGAGCCTGAGGAGGCACCGGGTTTCACATTCTTGGCAGTATCAGTAGCATCTGTTATCGCATTATTTGTTAACCAAAGAAAGCTAGAATCAAATTCAATATATGAAAAAGATTAATTTCAGCCAAAACTCAACATTTTACTTCCTCTTCGGCGGTGGAGTAAAGAGTAATACGCATTGACCATGCTATATGTCTTGGTTGGGTGACCCTAAAGGCGATGCCCAACCAAAATTAGGGTTTACTTACCGTATTTTACGAAGGTTTTCCCGTTCTTTAATGTCGGTTTGGTTTAGAGAATTAGATGTGGTTGATAATGAAAATATGCCGCACGACGGCGGTGTTATGTTCATTGCTTGGCATCCTAGTGGGCTAATAGATCCGATTTTACTACATGCTTCTTTACCTGGAAGACTCTCTATTCTTGCTAAACATACACTGTTCAAAATTCCAATACTTGGAAGAATGATTAGAGCAGGTGGTGCCCTGCCAATCTATCGAGCATCTGATAGTGATGATGTCGAGAAATCACGAATAAAAAACTCACAAATGCTTCAAGATGTCGGCCGAGAAATTTCTAATGGGGGAAGATTACTATTGTTCCCAGAAGGTAAAACTCACACTGATTCAAAGGTCAGTAAAGCCAAAACTGGCGCTGCTAGGATTATTTTAATCGCCCTTAGAGATGCTAAATTACAAAATAAATCTCCGCCAAGAATAGTGCCTGTCGGATTACATTATTCAAATTCACAAAAGTTTAGAGAAAGAGGCGCAGTAATTCTAGAACGACCAATGGAATTGCCTAAAATTCCAGATACAGTAGAAGATTTTGAACAGCAAAAACAACTTGACATCGCCTGGACTAAAGTAGTTACAGAATCTATAGAAGAAGAACTTAAGAGGGCTAGCTTGTCAAAAACGTCCTGGGAAGAACGTCGATTGATTTGGCAAGGAAGAAGCGTTGTATATGCAGAAAGAGCGATTCAAAGTGGCAATAAAATCACTCGTCCTAGTTTTGCTGAGTCAGTCATTGGGGCTAGAAGATTACGCGCAGGTTGGGAGTATATGTCCAATCATAAGCCAGAGGAAATAGCGCCACTTGTTGAAAAATCCAAACTCCATTTTACCGAACTTGAAGAAATGGGTATTACTCCATTTGATGTTGCTGCCAAGCCCCAGAAACCAACTATGGTTGGTTATCTAATTGCACTAACCGCTTGGATATGGTCAGCGGCTTGGATGCTAGGATTGGTGACATGGAGCGCAGTATTGGGTAATGTGCCACCATACCAAGCCAATTACCTAACTATGTGGCATTTCAAAAAGAAAGGGATATCGCAATCAATTTATGGCACAATGAAGATTGCTACAGCAGTGATTATGTTTCCAATCTGGTGGATTTTTGCATCATTATCGATCACTGTGCTATTTTTAGCAAATTCAAGTCCTTTATTTATACTTCTCAATAAGCACTGGTTATTGGCTTACTTTACCCAAATTAATCCTGTATTAATGTTCCTCATATTACTCGTATGGTGGCCTATTTCTGGGAAAATGCACATGAATCTCTATTCAAGATTAGTAAGAAGTTGGCGGTCCCTGAAGCGATGGAAAAATTGGCGCCAAAACGAGTTGGATTGGGACGGTTTGCAAAAGAGACAAAGAGAAATCGGCGGTATGTTAATCGGTTTAGGTAATAGTTTGGTACTTCCAGGAGACCCTGAATGGCAAGAGCCACAAACTGGGGATGATGATTTCAAACACGTCACTCTGCGCTAGTAATATTATTCAATTCATCCCTATATTGATATGCATCTATTTGCAGGATGATATGGGTGAGCATGTGGTTGGTACCGAATATGTGAAAATGACGCCAAGTGCTCCAAAAACCGTCTGGCAATCAAAAGTTAACCAAAAGGATGTAGAGTTGCTGATTAATTCTAACGCAGTCTTGCTAGATGTGTTAAGAGATCAAGTCGGCACACTCGGAGTCAAACGTGGATGCGATTTAGGGACTTGTGGCTGTTGCACCGTCATGATTGATGGCGAACCGAGACTGTCATGTTTATGCCTTGCTGGGCAAGTTAATGGCAGTGAAATAATTACCGTCGAAGGCCTGGCTGACGGAGCACATTTGGCTCCAATACAAGCGTGCTTTGCTAAATTTGGCGGCTCACAATGTGGATTTTGTACGCCTGGGTTCCTAGTTGCTTCTCAAGCCTTATTGGACTCTAATCCAAGTCCTTCTAATGATGAGATATCGGAAGCGATTGAAGGAAATCTGTGCCGTTGTACTGGTTACCAACAGATTGTCGACTCAATCCAAGAAGCAGCTAAGATTCATCGCGGGGAGAATGCTACTCCAAAGGCAGCTAGCGAACCACATCCAGATCCACATCCCAGCGGCCCCGGAGAACCATCGATGCCACCCGGCCATGCGAAGTGATTACTATGTCAGGCGGATATCGACAACAACCCGGTAAATCTCCTGGTAAGAGAAGAGATGGCAAGCGTGTTGCTGGCCAGCAAAAGTTTCCTCCACCAGGTTCAGGTGGTTCGAATCCTGTAATGGAGCCAAGAGATCTCAATTTCATTCCAGAATCTGTGGGAGGTAAAGAGCCACAACCAGCGGGCTCACACATCCACGACCGTATTAGGACTGGAACTGTAGTTGGTAAACCTCTACAGTTAGTTGATTCAAACGCTAAAGTAACTGGGCAAGCATGGTATGGAGATGATGTTAGGCTGGCCAATGAAACAATTGGTAAAATTCTACGTTCACCACATCACTATGCCAAGATAATTTCCATTGACACAACTAGAGTCGAAGCATTACCGGGGGTAATCTCAGTTGCCACTGGTCAAGATGCAACAAATCGTTTTGGCGTTCTACCCGTTACCAAGGATGAGCACGCTATGTCGGTTGAAAAGGTGCGACATATGGGGGATTTGGTCGCTTGTGTATGTGCTGAAACTGAAGCAATAGCAATTGAGGCTCTTGCTTTATTTGACATTGAGTGGGAAATTTTAGAGCCAGTATTTGACCGTAAGAAGGGCCTAGAAGAAGTTGATGAACCGATTCATTGGCGAGGTAAGTATCATCTTTCTAGAACCAATGTCCAGAAGCGTGTGTTTCAAGAATTTGGTGATCGTTCTTTAGTTGATAATCCACATGCAGCATCACATGGTAAATGGTCTATGGAAGGCGTTCATCACGGTTTTACCGAACCACATGCAGTTGTCGCTCACTGGGACCCTAACGGACGTCTTCAACTTTACACTCCTCAACAAGTTCCTCATTACACTCACCGTGCCCTATCTACCGTATTAGAGGTTCCAATGCATCAAATCAACGTCATTAGAACATTTGTTGGTGGCGGCTTTGGGGGTAAGTCGGATCCATTCCCTCATGAGATGTGTGCCGCAATCTTGTCAAGAAAGTCAGGAAGGCCAGTTAGAATCACCTTCGACCGTGAAGAAGTGTATTGGATAAATCGTGGTCGTCACCCCAGCGATATCGAGGTTAAGATGACTGCTGATGACTCAGGACGTATATCCGGGTTTGATATTGATGCACTTATCGATGGAGGGGGATTTGCTTCCTTCGGCCACGTGACATCGTATTACAATGGAGTTTTAGCAACTGCTCCTTACGAGTTAGGGTCATTTCATTATACGGGTGCAAGAGTTTGGACAAATAAACCAGCATCTGGTGCAATGCGTGGCCATGGAGCAGTCAATACGCGCTGTGCTGTTGAAGTCGGTTTAGATGAGATGGCAGAGCAAATGCAGGTTGATCCAATTGACCTACGTTTGGCTAACTTACTACCTCCTCACAGCAGGACTATAACTGGATTTAGAATCACTTCCAATGGCATGAGAGAGGCACTTGAAAAGGTCAGAGAAGGTTCAGATTGGGATAATAAATTCCGCAAATTGCCGTTAGGCAAAGGTATTGGTGTCGGGTGTGGGTTTTTCATCTCTGGTTCGGGTCTACCAATTCACTGGGATCCAAACCGATTCCCCCATGCCACTGTTCACATTCAAGTCGACATGGATGGTGGAGTAACGGTTCATACTGGTGCTGCAGATATTGGTCAAGGTTCAACAACAGCTGTTGCTCAAGTGGTTGCTGAAGTTTTAGCTTTACCAATTGAAATGATCCATGTTAGAAGTCATGAGAGTGACACCTCACCTGTAGACTTGGGTTCGTATTCCAGCAGAGTGACTTTCATGAATGCTAATGCTGCAATTAGAGCTGCTTTAGAAATCAGGGAACAAATTCTAAACGCAGCTTGGGATATACTAGGATATCACCCAAATACACTTGTCTTAAATGACCGTAGAATCTACTACAAACACGACCCTTCAATTGGTGTTTCTTATCTTCAAGCGTTGCACAAGGCACAGGAGGATAAGGGTGCCCTGATTGCTAGTGGTGCTTACCGTTCACCACCAATGGGTGGTGTCCACAAAGGAGCTGCAGCAGGATTAGCTCCCGCTTATTCATTTTCATCATATGTAGCCGAAGTTGATGTCGATGTTGAACTTGGTTTGGTAAAATGTACTAATGTTTGGGCTGCTCACGATTGTGGAAAAGCGCTCAACCCATTGGCGGTAAAGGGGCAAATAATCGGGTCATGCCACATGGGTCTTGGCCAAGTTTTGTCTGAAAAAATGGTTTATGGGCGCACTGGACATCTACAAAACGCAAATTTACTGGACTACAAAATCCCTTCAATTCACGAAATGCCGCACGTTGAACCAATAATCATTGAATCTTGTGATCCTGAAGGGCCATTTGGCGCCAAGGAAGCCGGAGAAGGGCCGCTATTGCCAATTTTGCCTGCGGTTGTCAATGCTGTTTACGATGCAGTTGGTGTCCGTTTCAGAGATTTACCGCTCACTCCCGATGTAGTTTTCAAAGGCATTGAGAGGAAGAGAAGATCGCTCAAACTAGAAGATAGTTTACATCTACCATCACCAAGATTGGAATACGGTCCAATGCAAGAGCCACTTATGCAACGCGCAGCAGAACACAAAGTTAGAGATAAGGCGCGTCAAAGAACAGAAGACACCTCTCACTATGTTAACGGGGTATTGTTTGGGTTTGACCCTAATATTCCACTAGAAGACCAAGTTGATGGCTGGAGGATGGCGACTGAACCGGATCCAGAGCAACTAGCAGAGTTAGGCCTTGCAGGTAAAGCCTGGCTAAAGAAAACTCAGCGGGAAATGGGAGATGATGCTTAATGTTGATGCCGCCTTTCACTTTACATCATCCAAACTCCATTGCGGAAGCCATAACGATTGCTTCAAACATTATTGCTGAAGGAGAAACCTTTGATTGGGTTGCTGGGGGAACTGATGTTTTACCAAATTACAAATGGCGAATAAATCCTAAACCACATGTTATTTCTCTAGCTAACATTCCAGAGGCAAAGCAACTTGAACCATATGAGATTGGCTGCATGAC
>JAKMFF010000301.1 GCA_022425585.1 Candidatus Poseidoniaceae archaeon | reverse complement strand
CAATACGATCAGTGTTCTTAGGCTCATTTTCAGGGTATTCTTATTCATTTATTGCTACCTCCATTTTGTCCGATGGACTATGATTCACTCTCCACATGAAGAGTTCGACCGCCAAGTGGGGAGAATGCCTTCCCACTTCCGTCGTAAAACTTGCCCATCCATTCTACAAAGTGTAGACGGACGGCGTGAATAGTAGGGGATAATATACCCAAAGCAATGGCAAAGAGTTGGATTAGTACAAACATCACTATTCCCAATACTACAGTCAGTATATCGCCTGATTCAATTGCAGGACCGATTTTCTCCCACCCCATAGTTATCGATACTTCTGCAATCTTAACACCAGCCACACCAACACCCATTATTCTTAGATAAGAAAGCGTATTGGCAAGCAGGCCGAAAGTTTCTATTGGGCCCATGATGATTCCACCAACCCAGCCGAATTTCTCAAAAATAGCCAGTCCGATGATTAGACTAATTAGTCCAATAATTAGTAAGAATGACCAAATTTGGATTTCAAACAGGTCATTGTAACCCATAACCATATTCCTAGCCTGCATTGTACCACCGGTTAGGATGAGAATCCACGAACCTTTCTCGAAGTAAGCTGCCGCTGCACCGTGTGCTTTGAACACAGTTACCAAGCCAATTACTAATCCTAGGAAGATGTGTGCGACCCCTACATATACGGACAATACCACATATTCTTGCAGCCCACCGCCAACTGTCGCTCTATGGAATGGAACGTGGAGTCCACCCATACCGAGCAGGTCTGCTAGGGCCCCTGGAACATGGATATTGCTGTACGTCCAAGCATATATTCCAGCAAATGGTGATGACGAGCCAAGCTGACCTGTATCATCCCAAACAAAGCCAAATCCTTCAGCGAAAATTAAGCCCCATATGATACACCAAATACCCATCCATCTGAGGATAGTCAAGCCGTTTTTAGCTAGTGGATCTGCAGCGAAGGGTTTGGTGCCGAGGTATGCTGCTAGAGCACACAGTACTAGACCGTAACCCCAGTCGCCTAGTATCATACCATAGAATAGTGGAAATGTGACGGTCATCAACAAGGTAGGATCAAATGTGCCATATTTTGGCCTTCCAACCAAGTCTACTAGCAATTCAAATGGTTCTGAAATATCGCCATTTTCGAATTTGATTGGCGGCTCTGCATCGTCATGATGTTCGCTTAAGTGGTGCTTTCCGACTCTAATTGTGCCAATTGCTAAATCTAATTCTGGAAGATTGATTTTGCCGTCTCTGTTCAAATCTATGGCAGCAAGGAATTTTGCCATGTTCAGGGGTGGCATGTCAGGAATGTCGGCCTTTTTCATGGCAGACTCAATTTCCCTAAACTCTAGCTCACCCGAATCGTCTAAGTCCATACTTCTAAAGAATTGGAATACTGAGATATTTTTCTCAGCAAGATAATCAGAGAGCATGATTAATTCTTTGGGGACCTCATCAGAGTCGTGTGTCCCTTCCTCATCATGCCCATGGCCATGATGCGGGGCTTCATATTTTTCTATAGAAACGTGGGATGCTTGTGCTTCGAGTGCTTTCTGAACAGTATTTTTGTCGCTTGTAGGAACCCAGCCGTCAAGGACAAATGCTTGGTTGCTTACTGCAAGAAGTGTTGGGGCTGTGTAGATGGATTCTTCCCTCTCTAAGTGTTCGAGCAAGATTACTAAATCTCTGCCATTGGATTTCCCCCAACTCTCTAGTTTGTCTTCGCAACTTGTGATAGATGATTCTAATTCCGCAACTTTTGATTTTGCACTAGCAATCATTTCGCTAGGAGAGCCTTCGCCGGAGGGGATTTGAATTGGCTTTGCGCCAAGTTCGCTAAGTCCAATTTGGACGGCTGCCCCATCAGAGCTTTTACATGCGACTGCTATGATGCCTGAGGCTGTTTGTAATTCTATTTCAGAGATCATGTCAGCAAATACCACATGTGCTTTGGAGGCTTTTGCAGATTCAGCAATGTAAATTTCTAGCCCTTCAAATCCACTCATTAATTCAAGCGGAATCCCGAGCGGCTCCACTCTAGTAAGGGCTTTAATTCGTTCATCTAAATTGGATATATCAGACTGTGCGTCTCTAATTTGATCAACCATGGCAAGGGCTGAGTCAATTTTATCGCCCATCGTCATAGTGAGTTTGTCGGCTTCCCCAGCAGATTTTGCTCCGTTTGTATTGGTTGCCTTTAATTCCGATTGAAGCGCTCTTGCCTTAGTTAGTAACTGGCTGATGTGGCCTGAATTATCGGTACTGATTGATTTACCAACTCCAATGCCGTCCTCGAAGTTACCATATTCTTCAATGTGAACACATCCAAGACTTGCACATGTACGTAGTACGTCTTCGAGTTTACCAACTGGTGCCGCAACGGTTAGTCGGGACATATCAGCTGTTTCAAACATATAAAACACCTACAAAGAAGACATTGTTTTGAGTAGATGGTCTACTGCTTTTGATTGATTCTTTCTAGCCGTTGATTTAATCGAATCAACTGCTGTTGAACCTTCTGAGATGACCTTTTCTGCGGCTTTTGAGGCTTTGCTTCTTGCTCCATCCAGAGTGCTTTGAGTTTTTGCTACTGAGTCATCCGCTGCATTGTTGACGATTTCAGTTGATTTTTTTCGAGCGTCCGACACAATTTTGTTAGCGTCATCCTTTGCAGCAGACAGTTGTCTTGCGGCCTCTCTCTCGGTTTGCTTGATTTTGCGTAGAACCTCAGCCATACTCAACTTCATCACCTACAGAAAAGCCCAATTAGAGGGGGTTTATGAGTGTAATGATTTTGTTAAGGCTCAAAAAATATGCAAAACAGGTCACGCAACTATTTTTCTGCCTTCCATCCTCTAAATCTACTGGCCATGCCAAATGGCCATAACAGCCTACCCTGAACCCTCTGAAAGCCAACTTTTTTCATCAAGTTACGATAATATCGATTAGTGCCATAGTGGGAATAGGTTTTGGCCAAACCCTTCCAAGGATGATCTTTCTTCTTGGTAACATATCGCGCCATAATCTGTACTACTGTTGACATCCAGATTCTGCCGGCAAAACCATGCACCCAATTGGCTTTACCAGCGTCGCAAATGACCAATTGGCCACCAGGTTTTAGCACTCTTAATATTTCTCCAAGCCCTTTTTCCTTGTCTTGAAAATCACGAAAAGAGAACAAACAAAACACTCGATCATAGGAATTATCTGGCAATGGTATTGATTCTGCAATAGCTTGTACATAATCTGCTGGCGATTCTCCGCGAGTATTTCTTGCCAAGTCAACTCTTTTCTTAGCCACCTTAAGCATCTCTGGAGAAGGATCCAAACAAGTCAAATCAACGCCCACTATATCTTCGGCAAAGGAACCTGGACCACAGACAACATCCAGAACTTTCATGCCAGATTCAGCATGACCTCGAACATTTTTACGCCATACTTTGTCTTGTCCAAAGGTCATCAAACGGTTAACTCGGTCGTAGTTTGGAATCGATTCTTCAAGTTGAGATTCCAAAATCTCCCACTCATCAAGATCGATACCTGACGGGTCGTAGCCACCTGTAGCACTCCGGCTTGCCATGTCATGCCCTCAAGCCCGCCCTCTTTGGACATATCGTTGGAATTTCAAGCGATACGCTCGACGGTTTCTGGAGTGATGCCTTCTTCCGGAGTTACTCTGAAAACTAAAATTTTCAAGTTTTCAGGTGCGTTTCTAAACTTCGAAACAATCATTGAAGTTTCAAAATCGGTACCAACAGTCCTTACTTGAAATGATAAGACCATGTCTGCTATTGAGGACAATTCTTGCTTTATTTTTGGTGAAAGTCCATCAGTAGATACTGAAATAAACAGCAAACCACGATACAATTGAGCGTGTGCTTGGAGCATTCTAACCATAGCAACAACTCTTGCCGGATCGTCTCTTTGCAAAAAGAAGTCCAAACTGTCTAGAACAGCCCTAAAATAAGGCCCTAAAGCCATCACTTCGTTGGTAACTTCAGTGAGGTAGTCTTGGTTGCTTTCCTCAACAAACCTTGTTTGTGCTAGTCTTTGAATATCTTCCAGTCTAAAGCCTTCAAGACGATACCTACTTGCTAAAAGTTCTTTTTCCAATACGTTAGAATTATATTCCTCACCGATTGTTCTAACATTTATATCCAATGGCCAATCGTATTTTTGGAAAATACGGACTATTTCTGCTTGACCTTCATTGGTTGATATGTATATGGTATTCTCGGCTTCTTCTGCTGGAGAAACGAATTGCTTGGCGAATAACTCACTTCCAGAGCCAATATCAGTAAACGCAATCATGGTAAATCCTCTAGGTACACCACCGCGCATTTCATTATCGAATTTTGGCACACCAAAGGAACCTACGCTGCCGAAAAATTCCTCATCTTCAGAGTCAAATTGTACTTCTTTAGCCATATTTCCACACCTCAATGTATTACTACTTGACCTCTATCAACTAAATCAGTGCAATATAAATCTAGATTTGATAACACCAGCGGTGGTGTCTGGTCGGGTACATTCAATATTACCGAAAGAACATCTTGTTGCCTAAAGGTGTTAATGAAGGTATGAAGGTACTCCGCTAGCATTCTATCTTCGTTGTAAATAGCCAGGGCATTAACGCTATCAATAAAGACAAAATTTCGTTCAGACTGATTTGTTTTTAAGATATACAGGGTCCTAAGAAGGATTGATTCGAGCATAATCGGGCTATCGACAAAGTGGACGTTATTGTAAGGAATGTTAGTGCCACCCAGGATCCCAGAAGAGACTAAGTCAATGAATTGAATTTGGGAAACATCAATCCCAACTGACTCAAAACCTTGGATTACTTCAGCTGCACCTCGGCTTGCAGAGATGTAAACGCCTTTCATCTCAAACATTTGCAGCAGAGGTATTAGCGTACTTGCTGTAACCATAAAAGAATTTGAATTGCCGCACCTTACTTGAACTGAACTGTTCAGAGATACTTCAGTCAACTGATCGGCAATTCCTTGATCTAATTCAAACATCTCACGAACCCCATCTATTCAAATTGTCACTTATTGCGCCCCATTTGAGCATTGGAGTCAGCATAACACCCAAAGGCGTTAGTTCAATTGCATGCTTTGCCCTGCTGTGAGAGGTCCCACGCATTTTTACCACTTGTAAAAATCTCAATAAGTGACCCATACGTTCAATATCGCCAAGAACGATAATCCCATCACATATTGCTTCTTCAACACCAAATGATGACCAGTGAGCGTTTTCTGTGGCAGATGTTATTTCAGCAATTAGGATTGTTGTGCAACCAAGTGTTGCGAGTTTCTTACCAAGAGTGAACAAGAAATCTCTGATCAACTGTTCTGATTTGATTTTGTAGCACAGTGTAGTGACCGAATCAATTACCAGTCTTGTGACTCCGATAGTGTTGACAATATCTACGATAGACTTGATTAGCGAGTGAACGTCATCCAAGTCAAATGATGCTTTTTCCAATCCAAGCCATGAATACAATACATCCATGTCAAAAACGTTGATCAATCCTGTATCAACCATTTTCATATCGAAAAAGCCGAATTGTCGTATGTTTTCCAATAACTTTACTGACGGCTCTGTTGCGGTGAAATGCGCACATGCTTCACCAGCATTGGCGCCACGAACAAGAAATTCCATTCCCAAAGTTGTTTTTCCTGAACCGCAAGTTCCGGCTGCAAGAACTGTAGACCCGTAAGGGATTCCACCACGTAAAATCTCATCTAGCCCATGCACTCCTGTTACGCATCGGTCACGGGAGTACATACCAACTGGTTGCATGGGGAACGACACTCCTAACGCGCTGAGGTTCATGAAGCATCCGATTATTCAATTGGATTGTAGCCTATAAAATCAAACCAAATTGGCAATTCCAGGGGTTGGTGATGATGAAATCTGCCAGTCAAGTTGCGTGGGTGGAAAGATTGGCGGTATATATTCCAATGATTGGCTAGGGGTGAGGAAAAACCCAGAATCTCCACACCATTCGACCCTCATTACTTCAAATGGTTGGAATTCGCTTAGTTGGGTATAACTTAGGATTACTACTCCACCTCCATCATCAAGTAAATTCAATTGACCGACTCCGAGGAAACCTTCCCCACCTAAATCAATTACATGGTCGGCTAAACCGACATCTTGCGAACTAGGGTCACCGGTCATAACTGTCGTAGATAATCCAGAAACAACGCCCTCAGTCAACAATAAATTGCTGTTTAGATTTGGAGATATATGAGATAAACTCCAACCTCTAAGGTCAATGGCAAAGTCATTTGGGTTATACATCTCAAGCCATTCAGGGGCTCCAGATACTGAGCGTGGGCTGATTTCTGTGAGTATCAAATCATTTGTACTTCTACCACCATTGTGCACCTCTAAAATTATCAAAACCTTTTCTGATCCTGTTTGTAGTTCCTTGAATGCGGTTGAAGATGCTGACGCAGTCCCTCTTTCCGTGCCGCCTGAAAACAATACTAGCCCGTCTCTTGTGGGAACATCACTTTCAGTAATTTTAATGCTCAAGTAAATGCTAAATGATTCACTCAAACCCAAACCAGCTAAAAGGCTGCCTTCTGTGATATTGTGCAAAGCAGATATTCTATCAAAATCTAATGAATAGCCAGTCATTAAACCTGCCATTACAACCCCAGAATTTAATTCTTCAAGCGATTTTTGATGCCATTGAGATGTTGAATTTTGATAATCATATGATCCATCCTCAAACACAGGAACATACCAACCCCCATCAGATGTTAAGCGATCCACTCCTTGTGCTGCTGAACGATCTAGTCGGTCTACTGAGGTGTCATTGGAGCCCATTTCCAATTGCGCAAGTGACAAAAAAGCAGTCAATATCATCAAAAACAAGGTGAATGCTGAAAGAAATTCAATCACTGCCGTCATACCTGCATCATCTTTTCTAATTGATGAGTTTGGGGTTGACACCATGTATGTGCCAGCAGCAACAGATTCAAGAGTTTGCCGGATGGGAATTTGATAAATACTTAATTTTAGACATTTTCAAGCGTCTTGAAGCGATGAGTCTTTGAATGTCAATTGTGAGGAGGCTACATGGATGAGGTAGTTGCTAAACAGAATTTTGTACAAAAATTCTCACTTAACACCGTACTTTTTATGATTTTTGTCGCATTTTTCTCGCCGAACTTGATTGTAGGAGTCCAAGCATCATCTAACGGAGATTTATCAATAACTGGCTCAAGTCCAGCAGCAGATGATTTAATACCCGCATATACCTCTAGTACTTTTTCTGTAGATATTGAAAATTTAGACTCCTTGCAATCAACACCCCGAATTGTAAATTGGTATGTTTGCGAGGGCGTCAAACTTGCGAATAGTTGTATTAACACCGCTATTGAAAGTGGATATATTGACATAAACCCGCTACTACCGGGAGAAAATGATACATTTTACTCTGGGACTGAATTCTATCCAAACGGATTTAATTCTACTTTGACTGTTCTGTTTCAATTCGACCAATTTGACTTTAATCCTGGTAATGACATCCTATCCATACAAATAAATTCTACTAGAGAATTCACTGATTTGAGTGTCGAGGCAGGTGAAGATATTATCTCAGGATTGGATGAAACTTCAATCTATCAAGGCAACACAATTCTCAACAAGGACACTAATTACAGTTTACAATACACCGGAAGCGCAAACATCTGCGCTAGTTGTCAATTAAACGCCAGCATTGGATGGCAATTATGGGATCTTAACAACTCAATGCTTCACGGCGAAGAATATCTTAACGAAACCGAGTTCCCAAAGTTTAGTTTTTATCGCTCTTATCAACAAATTTTGCCAAGGTTTTCTTTTGATACAGATGGCACTTATAATCTTAAATACGGAGTTTTTAATTCAAGTGGGGATCCTTATTCGGACTTAATTGAAAGCAACAATGTAAACACTATTGTGATTACAATAAACACAGAATTAGATATAAAAATCGACAATATGTATCCAAGTCACAACCCTATCGATTCAAATTATCTCTACGGAGAAAATATGTTAACCGCAGAGATTTCAAATCAAGGCAACAAGACTCTCTTCAACTTGACAATTACCATGACAGTCAATAATAATCAGAATCAACAATTAGACGAGTCCACCTGCTTAATTGGTCAATTATCTCCAAGTCAGTCAATCAACTGTCTGTTTGACATAATGACACAAGGAAATAATCTAATCTTGAGAGTAACCGCCCCTAATTCATTAGGCGAACTCATGGATATCAATCCAATCAACAACGAAATTGTCGAAACTACAAATATTTTAATTTCGCAAATAAGCGCTTATTTAATTGTTGAAAATGAAAAAGCATGGTACACCGATAATGAAAATATTACAATTAATGGTTTCACTAATATATTAGCCCCTGGACCAATAAATTACACTTGGCTATACTCTGGATTAATCAACGTTGGATACGATAGTTCATTGGTAGTTGACACAAGTGATTATGGCCTAGGTACACATCAATTCAAGCTTACAGCAAGAGACTTTTTTGGAAATTCAGAAAGCGTATATGTACAATTTACTATACTTAAACAAATAGACTTTTCAGAACCACCGTACTTTACCGCATCCGCTATAACAAATATCGAAAATATCGAAATTACCCACGAAGCAAATCTACCAACAATCGGCGATTCGTATGGCGTTGGCGGTGGAAAGTCTCCATTACTCCTCTACAGTTTTAATTTAGTTAATCAGCAAACAAATCAATCTGTCTTTGACGGCGTAAATGGTATAGAAATAGTACTGAATGTCGACCAAATATTGCCGACAAATATCCCATATGAAACCGTTGAAGTCCGAAAATTAGACTCAAAAACAGACAATACTTGGGAATTATTCAGCGAGTACAATAACATCTCTTACGATGATAATAAGATCACATTAAACATCTACAACCCTACAACAGTATTACTAATCGGTGTTTTAGAGTTCCCCGAAGTCCAAGCTGAAAACTTCTCTGCATCCCCTGCTGCTGACGGAGAAATGAGTTTACAATGGACTGTGACAGGAGATTATGATTCAGATTATACTGTTGGTTGGAATGTTTACAAAAGAATCGTACCCTCATTTGGAGGAACGGTATTCCCCACAACTGATACTGAATATGACCAGAACATATGGGAATCACTCACTGCCAATAACTTGGTTGATTTCATCGATATAGATGACTCAAGTTGGCTTGACCAATCTGTCACTCCTGATGGGTTCTGCTCATCCTATGCCATTACACCAGTAGATCGAATTGGCAACATATTTTACAACCTATCTTCAGTCACCACAGACGCTGATGGCAATGCTAATTTTGTATGTGGAGATTCAACACCGCCAATATCAGTTGTTGGAGGTTTCTCGCATCAATCTATCTTTAGTAACGATACAGCATGTTATGACATATTAAAGAACTGGAATATGTGTTATACAATCGAGTTGCAGTGGAATTGGCTTGTTGGAGAAGAGAATGAAACTTGGAACCTTTACAGAATTGAGCAAAAGCCAGAATCAATCGATTTATACTTTATCGAACCTATACTAGAAAACATATCACCAGAAGAAGGTTCACAATTTTCTTTCAGCCAAGACGGACTGAATGATTCCGAGATACGCCCTGGTAAAGTGTTCTACTATATTTTGGCTCCAGTCGATAAATTCGGCAATGAAAGAACTATCGCTTTCTATCCCTCACCTACTGTTGAGAGGGTGCTAATTGAAGATGATTGGTGGGCGTTTAACCAGCATCTAATACCTGAACCCGAACCTGAACCTGAACCACCATTAGGCAACGAGTGGTTGGGCGATTTTTCCGATAACATGGAAGAAGATGCATTCAAAGTGGCTGGATTAGTAACTCTAATTGTGCTCTGTATAGGAATTATCATGCTTGCACTAATCTCTAAAC
>JAKMFF010000281.1 GCA_022425585.1 Candidatus Poseidoniaceae archaeon | reverse complement strand
ATATGCATCTGCTCAATATCAGAATTTTTACGCTAACAAAACTTAACAATAATATGAATTGTATTAAAAAATCAAAAAAATATTCACTTGTAATAAAATGTAAGTATATAAAAAAATAGATTATACGACATCTCACTAAAATGAATTTATTTTGCTATTTCAATTGGAATTACACTAATTATACGACATTTCCAATTGCTTTTAACTTATTTTTTACCCAATAGTATAAGACCCCCCGTAGTAGAGGATGAAATAACCGGGAACAAAAGCCGGGATAGAGATGGGAAAAATGAAGAATGAAAAATACAACATCCAGGAGTTACTCCAAAGAGATGTATATGTGAATGATAAAAAAGTAGGTACGATAGTCGGAGAAAGACACCACCCTAACGAAGCAAGAGTTAGATCTATGCGCATCCAAGTTGAATCAGATGTCGCAGACGAATATATGAGAAAGCCAGCAGAATTAGCGCCTTTGCCAAAAGAGCTAGTGCACAGCATTAGAAATGATGGAACTGTCAAACTTTCAAAATCGATGAGAGAACTTCAGCGAAGATGGCGAAACACTGTTAGGATTGATGAAAAGCTGTATGCACCTGACGAAATGCTAGATCGTGCAGTGCTAGATAATCAAGGTAGAGAGATTGGAGTTATCACTAAGTTGTTTAAGGTAAAAAGAACTTACAAAGGAGTAATCGTGAAAACTCGACTAGGGATTCAGAAAGATTTCGCTGTTGAAGACGAACTCCGAATACCAATAACCGCATTTTCAAGAACAAGAGAGCGTCTTGATGAAGTAGTTCTATCTAGAACCTTTGAAAAAGTGCTTCAGTTGCCTTCTTATATCTCAATAAATGAGATTAATGAAGAGTGAAATTTATCTAAAACTGGCTGGTCTTTATTCCGTCACTATTATGACGGAGGGGTTAGACGGCGGACTGCCTTTGCGCGGGTAGCTTAGTCGGTTAGAGCACCCGGCTGATAACCGGGAGGTCGCAGGTTCAAGTCCTGCCTCGCGCACCACAACTCTTGTTTTTGCACAAAAAGAAGATGAACAACCTCCGACAACCCACCAACAGGCGGAGCTCATGGTCGTATTATCTGGAAGCAATGCTGAAGTAATGGCAAAACAACTTGCTGAAGAACTAAATTGGACACATTCTTCTATTGAAACTAGAAGATTTCCCGATACTGAAGGATATATTAGAATCCCTGATGAAGTAATTGAATCAATCCGTACTGAACCAGTAGTACTAGTATCCAACACATTTCCTGATTCGGGAATTATTGAAACCCTGCTAATGCTTGAAGCAATTAATGATGTTAGAACTGGCAATTTGCAAAACCTTAGAGAAATAGGACCACAATCATTAGATGATGTAGGCCCAGGAGTATTATTGGCGATTCCGTATTTTGGATATTCTAGACAAGATAAGCGGTTTAGACCGGGCGAAGCGGTATCGGCTAGGGCGATTGCTAACTTGTTAGCGTCACGCTGTGATGGAATTATTGTGTTTGACTTGCATGCACCAAAAGTACTCGAAGGTTTATCGGTTCCAGTTGCGTTTACCTCGGCAATGCCTGAATTGGCAGACCATCTGCAAAAGGAAGTCAAACCAGATTTCATCCTTTCACCCGACAAGGGCGCCATTGAGAGAGCCTCTGAAGTAGCTAATGAAATAGGGTGTCAATTTTCTTATCTAGAAAAGACCCGAATTGATGCACACACTATAGTTCACCAAGCCAAGGATCTTGATGTTGAAGGAAAAGTTGTCGCAATTGTTGATGATATGATCGCCACCGGTGGTACAATTTGTCGAGCCGCTGACGCGCTGAGAAGTCAAGGTGCAGTTCAAGTTCACGCAGCATGTTCGCACGGTTTGTTCACTGGTGGAGCAGTTGCTAGATTGGTGAGATATGTTGACGGCGTCCATGCAACAAGTTCACTGGCAAACCCTCGAGATGTTATCCCCGGCGGCCCGGCCTTGGCTCGAGGGGTAAAGCAGTTGTTCACAGCTTTACAATGGTAATTTATGTCGCCTAGTAGCCTGTTTAGACAATTCTCTTGTGCGGCTTTTACCCTCTTAAACCAATAATTGGATAACTCAATATCGTCCGGCGCGTTTATATTCTTGAGGATGTGCGCATGGTTGCCCCTTAACATGAGGATGGAGCGATTCCGATGAGTGTACACGTGCGATTTGAAACCCCAACAGAAGTATCAGACAAGATTTATGAAATGATTCAGTCCAATTCAAATGGACGGATAAAGAAAGGAAGTAATGAAGTTACGAAGACTGCCGAAAGAGGCACTGCGCAATTCATTGTATTAGCCGAAGACGTTAACCCGCCTGAATTGCTAGCACACATTCCACTAATTTGCGAAGAGAAAGGTATTCCATACGGATATGTTCCTTCTCAAGAATTCCTAGCAAACGAGGCTGGACTACCAACCGGAGTCAAAACTGCATCTATTGCAATCATGGAAATTAACAAGGGTGCTCAAGAGAAGTACCAAGAAGTTGTTGACCTAATTAACGGTCTAAAGGCTTGAACCTAATTTGGAGTTGACTAAATGAGCGAAGAATTAGGTGGATGGCCAGCAGAAGTCGTCGAGATTGTCGGCAGAACCGGTATGACCGGAGAAGCGACTCAGGTTAAGGTTCGTGTCAATGATGCACCTAATCCTCGTGACGTTGGAAGAATCATTACCAGAAATGTACTCGGCCCAATCCGAGTTGGTGACATACTCATGCTTCGAGACACCGGTCGAGAAGCTAGAAAGTTGAATGCTAGGTGATCATAAATGCCAGAGAGAAGAATTTGCAGTTTTTCAGGAGACGAGATTGAGCCAGGTACTGGTATGATGTTCGTAAGACGTGATGGAAGCATCATGTGGTTTAAGAATTCAAAAGCCCGAAAAAACATGGTGAAGTTGGGAAGAAACTCCCGTAAGGTCAAGTGGACCCGTCACTTTGTCAAGGGCGGCATTCAGTAAGTGTACTTGCAATAGTTCCGCATCCCTCTTAAAGGGGTGATTTTTGGCTGTGTTTGGTGAACATCATGGAAACAACGTATGTTATGGTAAAGCCCGATGGAGTCCAAAGAGGACTCGTCGGAGAAATAATTGGAAGATTTGAACAAAAGGGATTAAAATTAGTTGGGCTAAAAGCAATGGTGCCTAGCGAAGAAACCGCTCGTACTCATTATGCAGTTCATGCTGAGAGGCCGTTTTTCCCAGGTCTAATCAAATTCGTTACCTCCGGACCAGTAGTCTGTATGGCATGGGCAGGAAGAGATGCAATCAGTGTAGCAAGAAACCTGATCGGCCCAACAAACGGCCGTGAAGCAGCACCTGGCACTATTAGAGGAGACTATGGAATGGATATTGGTTACAATATGATCCACGGCTCTGATGCACCGGAAACTGCTGAGTTCGAACTCAACCTTTGGTTCCCTGAAGGAGTTATGCAGTGGGACCAAACCATCTCAAGATGGTTTTATGAGTGATTACTGATAACCACAAAACAACTGTGGAGGTCAGTAAGATGCCTGAAGATGACAATACCGACGAAACTTCAGCGGAAGTCATTCGTGGCGCAAACCGCCAACCTATTGTTTCTGTACTAGGTCACGTAGATCACGGAAAAACTAGCGTTCTTGATTTGGTTCGCTCAATTGGCAGCGATAGACAAGCCAGCGTTATGGATCGTGAGGCTGGCGGAATTACTCAACACATTGGGGCAACAGAGGTCCCGGCTGATGTGTTAAATGAGACCTGTAAAGCAATGCTAGGTGGTAAGGAATTCAAATCACCAGGTTTACTATTTATCGATACCCCTGGACACCATTCATTTGTTAGTTTACGAAATAGAGGTGGTTCTGTAGCAGATATTGCCATCTTGGTTGTTGACGTTATGGAGGGTTTACAACCTCAAACTATTGAAAGCTTGAATACTCTAAGAGAAACTAAAACACCCTTTGTCATTGCGGCAAATAAAGTAGATCGAATTCACGGCTGGAGGTGTAAAGAAGGGCGTTCATTCCTCGAATCATTCGCTAGTCAGCGTGATGATGTGAAATCTTATTTTGATGATCGTTATTGGAAAATGCTCGGCCAATTCTCTTCCCATGGATTTAATATCGAAAGATATGACAAAATCAAAGATTTCCAACAAAATGTGGCACTTGTACCAATGTCGGCAAAAGAAGGAGAAGGCCTACAGGATTTACTTGCAGTAAGCGTTGGTTTAGCAGAACGCTTCCTCGAAGATCGATTAACCGATACTATCGGGCCTGCTATGGGTACTGTTTTGGAAATGCGCGATGAGATTGGCATGGGCAAAACTATCGATGTCATACTTTATCGTGGTAGTCTAAAGATTGGTGATAATATTATGCTAGCATCAAGTGATGGAGCCTTTACCACGCACATAAAGGGGCTAAAACGCCCTAAAGGCATGGCGGAAATGCGTGATGCTGGCAAGCGCTGGGTTAATTTCCCAGAAATACAGGCGGCATGTGGAGTCAAAATTGTCGCTCCTAACTTGGAGAATGCAATTGCTGGAACTACTGTTCATCTAGCAAATACCAAACAACAAAAAGCCGATGCGGAGCAATCAATACGCGAAGAATGGCGAGGAATCTATGACAAAATGCCAATCATGTGTTCAGTTTGTCAAAAGGTAGCTCCCCGAGTTGAATTCATTGAACAATGCCAGAAGAATACCTGCCCTACTGCGGTAGAAGAAAAAAATGGTGTGGTTATCAAGGCAGACACAGTTGGAGGTTTGGAGGCATTGGCTTTCGAATTGTTCAAACTGAAAATTCCGGTAAGGCAAGCTAGCGTCGGCCCTGTTAACAAAAAAGACATCTTAATGGCTAAATCAATTCAAGACCCGTTGAATAAGGTAATCCTTGGGTTTTCTACTAAACCCAATAATGAGGTTGCTGATGATTTGAAAGATGATGATTCAGAGGTTACTTTCTTTAGCGGCTCAATAATTTATCATATCATGGATGCGTTTGAGGAATGGAGAGAGAAAACACAAGCTGATATCGAGGCAGCGCAAAGAGAATCTCTAGTATATCCTGGAAGATTGTTATATCTAAAGGACCATACTTTCAGGGCTAAAAACCCAGCAATCGTCGGAATGAGAGTTGTTGGCGGCCGGATCCATATAGGCCAAAAGATCATGAAAATGGATGGTACCCCGGTGGGTCAAGTCAAAAGTTTGCGTTCAAGAAACTCTGAGGAGTTGAAAGAAGCAAGCCAAGGTGAGGAAGTCGCTGTGGCCATTCAAGGTCCAACCGTAGGCCGTCATATCGATGAATTAGATGAATTCTATGTCGATGTCCCTGAATCTCATGCTAAGCGTCTAAAGAAGTTGAAGCTTGATGCAATCGAGCAGGAAATCCTTGAAGAATTGATAAGACTGCATCGAAAACAAGACCATTTTTGGGGCAGATGAAATCTAATAGTTCATTGATGCATCATGACATAACTCAACCTCACATTCATATATGGAATGTTTTGGTTAGAGGGTATAAGGAGTTATCAATATGGAAGCAGGTTTCTCACCTAACGCAGCAACACCAGCCCCAGCAGGTTCCCAAGACTTGATTGGAACTGTCTCTGCTATCTCAAGCAGTCTTATGAACGAAGTAAGTAAGGTAATTATTGGTAAGAATGAAAACCTCAGAAGGGTAACTGTGGGAATTTTATCTAACGGAAACATGCTACTGGAGGATTTTCCTGGGTTGGCTAAAACCCTACTAGCCAACACCTTTGCTCGTGCACTGGGATGTAAGTTTAAGCGTGTTCAATTCACCCCAGATTTGCTTCCTTCCGACATCATGGGTACTTACATGTATGACCAAAAATCCGGTGAATTCAAGTTGCGTGCAGGGCCATTGTTTTCCAATATCCTACTGGCTGACGAGATTAACCGTGCACCGCCTAAAACACAGGCTGCTTTGTTAGAAGCTATGGAAGAAAAGCAGGTTACCATTGAAGGTATTACCCATAAATTGCCTGCTCCATTCGTTGTTTTAGCTACTCAAAACCCAATCGAGCAAGAAGGTACCTATCCGCTTCCTGAAGCGCAGATGGACCGTTTCTTGATGAAGATGAGTATGGGCTACCCTGACCGCTCTGAAGAAAAAGCGATCCTTGCTCGTCGAAAACTACGTGGAAAAGATGGCCACGATGTTGAACAAATCACTTCACCAAAGAAGGTTGTTGCAATGCAAAAAGCGCTTGAAACCGTTCACGTAGACCCAGCAATTCTTTCTTACATTGTTGAGATTGTTCAACGAACACGTGAAGATCATCGAGTTGTCAACGGTGCTTCACCACGTGCTTCGCAATCACTATTCAAGACCGGTAGGGCTGCAGCGGCAATTGCTGGAAGGAATTACGTAATTCCTGATGACATCAAAGGTATTGCCTTGCAAATTATATCGCACAGAATCAACATGAAACCTGAAGCAAAAATTCGCGGTATTACCGGCATGCACATCGTGAGAAAAATCTTGTCGGAAGTTCCTGTTCCAGTCATACAACCAATGTGATTTGACTGAATCTATCCTTGCATTGAAAGAGGAGTTCCCCCGTGGCTTGAATTGTCCGAGGGGTGAGTAACATGAATCCGTACAAGATGGTAATTGCAGTAGCCAATCAAAAAGGCGGTTGTGCAAAGACTACCACGGCGGTTAATTTAGCGGCTGCTCTATCTAAGGGGTCAAAGCGACAAAAATTACCGCCAGCAAAGGTCCTGTTAATTGATCTAGACCCACAAGGCAATTGTGCAACATCGTTTGGTGTGGAAAAAAAGAAAGTTAAGCGTACAGCATATGATTTACTTACCAATGATAGTGGTGAAGAATTACCATTGATGGAAGAATATTTGATTTCTCCTAAGGCACTTACTGAAAGTATGCAAGAAGCATGGAGTATGAGAAACGGTGGTAAAGCCGCACCCGACAACATCACGGTTGACAACTTATGGCTAATACCAAGTGATATTCATCTTTCAGGAGCTGAGATTGAATTAAGTCACAAAATCGGCCGAGAGACCCGCCTTAGAGAGGCATTATTACCAATTATTGACAAATTTGATTACATCATAATAGACACTCCTCCGTCACTGGGATTGCTATCGATAAACGCTATGTGTGCTGCTAACTGGGTGATGGTACCCGTACAGGCCGAGTACTATGCTCTGGAAGGATTCAGTATGCTGATGAATTCCATCAAGATGATTCAAAGAAGAATTAATCGCAACTTGAAAATTTTTGGAGTGGCAATGACAATGGTGGATGCACGTTCAAAACTAAGCCGACACGTCTGTGACCAAGTCAACACTAAAATGCCGAAAAAATTATTCAAGACAACTATTCGACGATTAGTCAAAGTTGCTGAGGCGCCTTGGAGTGGTGCTCCAACAGTGCTGTTAAACAAGCCAACAAATTCTGGAGCAGGTGCAGGGTCTTTGGAATATTGGACTCTAGCCAAGGAATTTCATCACAGAGTATTAGCAATGCGTAGAGAATTTGGAGTTAATGAACAACCTAGACTGTTACTCGATAGAAATAGATGACCGGTTCCTGTGAAATACCTTAGAAAACTATGTCTGTATTGAGTTTTCTTTCGCGTAGATTAAGTACGCCAATGAGTACTGGGCAAACGGGATAAAGCATGACAGCAGAAGGCATGACCTCAATCAGCGTTAGTTATGAAGTTAGAAGGCAGCTAAATACGCTTAGAACTCTAAGTGGTTACAAAAGCGTGGATGAATTTCTTGCAGACCTAATTAGAGCACATAAGATTACCAAAATGAATGGCGAAATTGAAACACTTAGAGAGCGTATGAAAGCCGTTGCAGATGTTGATGTTGAACACTTGGTAGACAGGTTGAATCTTTCACCTTTCAGGGTGTGAAATAATGATGGAATGGCGTCCAAATGGATACCTATTTGAAACTAATAACCTAATTCGTGCTTTATTTGATGAAAATACCGCAGAAGGGCAACTGATGAATGCTGCGGCTGCAGGCTATATCGAAATATTTGCCAATGCAAAATCATGGAATGCAATCTTGTGGCTAATTATGAACACATTAGTTGAAAATGGTAGTCCAGTTTATTCCGGTGACGAACTTGGTGAACTGAAAAGATCTCTACCAATTGTTTGGCGATGATTACTCATCACCATGCTTGCTGAGCCATTCATGACCATACCATTCCCATTGGTCCATAGTCCAACCTTCAGGCAGTCCTGATGCTGGCAATGGTGGGGCATTGCTAGGTTTTTCTTCTGCTGACTCGTCGTCTTTTAGCATAGCTGATACTTCTTCTTCTGATGTCTCTTCAGCAGTTACTTCTATGCCGGCTATTTCACTTATGTCGGACTCAGAATCATATAATTCTTCGGCGGAGATTTTATTCTCCTCAATAATTTCCTCTTCCTCATCCTTGTCTGAAAAATCCATCTCATCAACTTCATCATCCCAAGCATCATCTGAATCGATGCCTCCAATGGCTGACAAGCCAGCTGAGCCTTCAAGGGCTTCTTTGGATGCAGAGGAGTCTTTTGGCTCAAATGGCACTCCATATCTTTTGACTAATTTATTCAATTTTCGCTTTTTCATGACAAAACTCGCCAATAAAATGACTACTGTTGTGATAGCAAATATCACTCCACCAATCAAGGCAACATCCTTAATTGTTGAACTTAGGGAATCTTCAGTATCTGATAATGATTCGGATTGCTCATTAAATAACCAGGCAGAATAGGATAAATCTGCTTCTCCGGGAGATTTGTCCCTCGAGAGATAGTCTTGGTAATCTAAGTCATTCCAAGAATTACAAGCAGTTGATTGGTTACCCGATACTCGGCAATAATCTCCTTCGGTAGAAATTAATAATTCTGTGTCATCATAATCAGAATTAGCGCCAACTCCATCTCCGTCTGAATCATACCATTCGGTTGGGTCTGTAGGGAATTTGTCTGAGGGGTCTTCGTATGAATCACCATCAGTATCAAGACAGCCATATTTTGCTAATACTGTGCCGTCAATACGGATTTCTTTTGTTGAATTGCCAGGAACTAATGGACAAGAGTCTGGTGTATTGGCTGGATCTGCATTGTCACCAAATCCATCCATATCCATATCACTCCACTGAGTATCATCATAAGGAAATGCGTCAGCTCCATCTGCATTGGTGAATAACTCATCAGCATTAGAGTAGCCATCAAAGTCTGAGTCCAAGCAGCCAAACCGATCTAATGTGGAAAAGCCTGCTTCAGCAGGACAGGAGTCTGGATTGAAACCATTGGGGTTATCCCCATAGCCATCATTGTCCGTGTCATTCCATTGAGTTATATCATCAACAAAAGAATCTCCCATCATACCATTGGCATTATCACCATATCCATCACTATCTGTATCAACATATTGATCTGCGTTATTAGGGAAAGTATCGCCATCTAAGCCCTCCACATTATCACCGTAACCATCACCATCTGAGTCTGCGTATTGCTCAGGGTTATTGGGGAAAGCATCGCCGTTATTGCCAGCTATATTATCGCCATAACCGTCACTGTCAGAATCAGCTGACTGCGTTGGGTCGTTAGGAAAAACATCTAAACTATCGCCAACCGTATCACCATCTGAGTCATTGTCGAAAAATAGTACCTTGCAGACATCGTTTTGATTCGATAAAACTGAATATTGCCCGCTTATTGAATCTACGACATGGACAATTTGTCCCGAAGAGGCGAGAGAAAACTTCAGAGTTAGACTAACAGGGTCAATAAAGTGGATCTCTGCATTATCATCAATAGCCAATATAGTAGATGAATCTAACAATTGTATTGATTCCACTTTTGCCCCAGTACCTAAATCCATAGAGATTTGACTCCATGATGATGCTGGATTGTATTTATGAATCACTCCAGCTCCTGTACCAATAAATACGTCTCCATTTGAGTTTTGATTGATTGAAGAAATATAACTCAGAGGTTGATTGAGAGTTCTGACCAAAGACCCTAACTGGTCGTATACGTAGACTTTGGAATCTAAGCCACCGAGGAGTAATTCATCACTATCAGTGATATGGAATGAGTAGAACCCCGATGGTATGGTCGTGGTAGATTTTGAAGTAGGTGCCCCGTTAGAATACTCTTTCGCTTTTCTATCACCGTTATAGAATGCAAGCCATATATTCCCACCATCATCCCAATCCAAAGAATTGGGCATGACTGCTAAATTGGTAGAGTATTGAACAGTTTGAGTCTCTAGGTTAAAAGACATAAATCCAGAATCATATATTATTGCTAGTAACTTTTCTCCATCGTCAAGTTTGGCAAAAGTAGCAGACTGATTGGTTTCATATTCCCAAAGTGGGATAAATTGGCCTAAACTATGAGTACTTTGTGAAATTGTGCCCTCGTCTGACACAGATAAGATTGTGTCATCTGAAAGTGTTAGGGAAAAAATCAGTTCGGCTTTGAATTCACCGACTTGGCCAATTTCTACGACATTTCCTGAGGCGCTAGCAATTGGAGAAGCGATGATGAATGATGATAACAAGGTCAAACATACAAATGCGGCTTTTCCCTTCATGACTATGCCAACCCATTACAGGATATGAAAACAGCGTTTAGTTGCAAAGTCTGCTTAATCACTCATCAGAATCAATACTTTGCTTTTCGACTGGTTGTAGCATGTGCTTGACTGGTGTCAATTTAGCAAAACTAGAATCAACTTGCTCAAGTGGAATCATGGTCTTAGTAATTGGCGCTAGCGTAGTAGTTTCTTGTTCGTCAATCATGACTTCTGGCTCGCTAGAGTCCATTACTGGTGATTCTTCAGTAACAACTTCTGGTTGTAATTCTTCCTCAACAGCCGGCTGGATTACTGGCGTTCCGAGTTTCATAATTGGTTTGGGCAAAATTGCTGAAGTTGTCGGTTGTGCACTGACGAGTGGAGATTTAATCGGCCTAACTAGTGGAGATGTCGGGATTAGCGGTTTTGCACTAGATGTTGGCGCACGCATACCTGATAGGCCGATACCGGCCTTTGTTTCTTGATTCAAACCACCAAGAACACCTCGTAGTGGCCTGCCACCAGTAGCACCGAGGGCAGAGGTTTTAGCACCAAGAGTTGATGGATCGGGTAAAGTCATTGGTTGGTTTCTGTCTTGACCAGAAATTGATTGCATCCACATTTGGCGTTTTTCTGCTTTGGTATCCAAGGTTTGTAGTTCTCTGAATTCATCTTGTCGAGTCTTGTATTCTTCCTCATCAACATCAATTTCGCCTTGTACCTGCTTTTCAACTGCTTCACGCATCTTGATTTCAGCAGTTTCTTTGAAATTATCCATCTTAGTTGACAAATTCTGCATACGGTCTCTGATTTCTGCCCGCTTCAATCCTAACTGAGCTTCTATTTCTGCACGGATTAATGCTTCACGCTTTCTAATCTCAATGAGTGCTTTGTTACGCATAATCTCTTCACGTTTGTCGAGTTGACGGT
>JAKMFF010000059.1 GCA_022425585.1 Candidatus Poseidoniaceae archaeon | reverse complement strand
CATTACCTTGTCAATCACGTGGATGATACCATTGGAAGTAGCGACATCTGCACCGGTTACTGTAGCACCAGAAATTGACACAACGTCGCCAGTTACACTGAGTTTTGCCTTGTCTCCGTTGACCATGGTAGCCAACATACCGTCGGTAACTGCGCTGGCAGGAACTTCACCAGCAACAACGTGGTGCAGTAGAATATCAGTAAGTGTTGCCTTGCCTTCTGGAGTGTCAAGTGCTGCTAGGTCAATTCCTGCATCGGTAAATGCTTGGTCGGTTGGAGCAAATACTGTGAATGGTCCATCACCTTGCAGGGTGGTTACCAACTCTGCTTGAACTAATGCGGCCACTAGTGAATCATGAGCTCCAGTACATTGAGCTGTACGTGGAATATCTCTAGGAGTATCGGTTGGTGTCAACACCTTGTCAATGACGTGAATTAGACCATTGCTGGTAACTACGTCTGCCAAGACAACATTGGCATCATTGACCATTACACCATCTGCTACAGTGAAGGATAGAGGTTGCGTGTTTGCTGCATCAGCAGACATACAATCGGTTACATCTGCAGATGGTACTTCAGAAGGTACAACGTGGTATAGCAAAATATCTGTTAATGCAGCAATACCTTCTGTGGTATTAAGGGCTGCTAAATCAATTCCTGCGTCAGTAAATGCTTGATCTGTTGGAGCAAATACTGTGAACGGACCGTCGCCTTGTAGAGTGGTTAGCAACTCTGCTTGGATTACTGCAGCAACCAAGGAATCGTGAATGCCAGTAGTTTGGGCAGTTGCTGGAATATCAACTGGCGGGGTTAGCACCTTGTCAATTACGTGAATTATACCATTTGATGCTTGTAAATCGGCTTGAATTACAGTTGCGTCATTGATGGAAACTGTTCCACTGACTGTGAATTTGGTTTTGTCTCCGTTAACCATCTCAGCCAACATGCCGTCTGTTACTGCACTAGCAGGTACTGCTCCTGCAACAACGTGGTAGAGCAGAATGTCTGTCAATACCGCCTTTTCTTCAGCAGTTTGGAAGTTTGCTAAGTCAACTCCTGCATCGGAAAATGCTTGGTCTGTTGGCGCAAAGACAGTGAATGGGCCTGTACCTTCAAGCGTGGTCACTAAATCTACGTGAGCCAGTGCAGCCACCAGAGTATCGTGGATGCCAGTTCCTGCTGCGTTGGTAGGGATATCTTGGCTTGAATCTGCGCTAGAAACCGGTATACTGGAGGCTAGTAGGCAAGACATTATTAGGCAAACGAGGATTTTTCTCATGTCGCTTCATTTAAACCTTCCAGTTATAATAGGCTGTTTTATACTTACCAATTTTGCTACATTGGTGAATAGTATTATCTCCCGACTGTATTGGTGAAGCAATATGAAACGCGCAAATGCTCTATTGCTGGCTTTTTTGATGGCTACCCTATCCCTTGCTGGATGTTTAGGTGGCGATGATAGTGATGACTCAGATGAGAAGCCTGCCGAAACACTGGAAGATTGGACTGTCTACATGGTTGATTCTGGTGATGATTTACCCAACTGTAACTCTGATGCTTTAGGCAGATTATATTACGTGGCTAATATTGAAACTTTCGAAGTATGCTTGACAACTGGTTGGTCATTTATTGACATCAAGGGTGCTGATGGCACGCAAGGACCGGCTGGCGATCAAGGTCCTCAAGGTGAGTCAGGTACTGATGGCCAAGATGGAGCACAAGGACCAGCTGGAGAAACTGGACCACAAGGTGAGCCTGGCATGAACGGTCAAGCAGCCAATGAGACAATGATGGATGATTTAGAACAACAATTATCGGCAATGAATCAAGACATGTCTATCCTTTTGTCAAATATCAGCGAAATTGAAAGTGATTTGCTTAGTGTTGATAGCACCATCCAATTATATTATTCTTGGTTCACACAGATTAATTATGATGTAATTGATTTACAAAATAACCTTTCAATGGTGTGGGATGCAATCTTTACATTAGAATCAGATCTAGCAAATGCAACAAGTTGTCAACTAGGCCGTTATGCTTACTGCGCTGGTGCCGACCTCAGTCACCTGAATTTGAGCGGAATGGATTTGACTGGAATTGACTTACGTGGCGCTAATTTGCAAAATACAACCTTAGATTATGCTACTTTGGACGGTGCGGATTTACGCTCAATTGTTGCATTTAACGCCACATTTATTCATACTGGGGTGAATGAAACCTACCTACAAAATGCCGAGTTCAATAGATACTCTTGGTCTGAATGTGGCGGCTATTGTGGTGAGGCTAACCTGACTAATGCATACCTAAGTAATGCCGACCTGACCAGTGCGAACCTCTACAATGCCGACTTGACCGATGCGGATTTCACTTCGGCTACTGTAACAAATGCTGATTTTTTTGGTACTACGTGGTCAAACACAATTTGGACAGATGGCATTGCTTACAATACTAATCAAGCCTGATTAAGCAAGTCTGCTGAACAACTGCACTGACTCATCACCCCAGGTGATGGTCTGATTGAGGCTTAATCCCGCAGCAGTAATTATTTGCGCATCAATACCAGATGGGTATGGTGCTTGGTGCTCAGAATCTGCTTGAACTAAATAGAACTCATCAACTAATCCAGCGTTCAAAAAATGCTTGATAGTTACTGGGCCACCTTCAACCATAAGACGCTGAATTTCCATATCACCCAGGCGGTTCAGTAAAGCGGGAAGATTACTAAAATCGTCACTTAAGACAATTGTGTCTCCACCATCGGTCAGTACTTTGGCATCTTGAGGAATGCGGCCGTTAGGATCAATCACCACACGCAGTGGTTGGCGCTCTGAGGGAACTCGACGTATGTTTAGTGATGGATTATCACGGATAATGGTTTCAACACCGACAAGAATCCCGTCGCATTCTTTGCGTAATTGATGAACGGCATCAAGGCAGCCTTCAGAAGTAAAGCGACCGGCAGATTGGCTACGGTCATCAACTGAGCCATGCTTATCGGCCGCTAATTTTACTGTAACAATCGGTTTTCTATTCTCACACCAATACAGGAACTCACGCATTTGATGTGCTGCCTCAGCTTCAAGCAATCCGGTTTCAACCTCAATTCCAGCATCCTTGAGCACCTGGATTCCCTGACCACGCACCGTTGGATTAGGGTCATAATGAGCAATAATTGCCTTCTTGACTCCTGCCCACATTAATGCTTGAGTACAAGGCGGAGTGCGGCCAAAGTGATTGCAAGGCTCCAGAGTAATATACGCCGTTGAGCCATTAGGAGAATGGCCTTTTTGCTCTGCGTCATGAATTGCCATTTGCTCAGCATGCAGCCCACCTAAGTGGTCATGCCAACCTTCAGCAATTATTTTGCCATCTTTGACAAGGACACAACCGACTAGGGGATTAGGTGAAACACGTCCTCTGCCGGTCTCAGCAACCTCAAGGGCACGAGTCATGAACTGAACGTCAGATTCACTCCATCCCATAGACTTCCCCGAACTGCCCGTGTGGCTTTCCATAATTGAGTGCTTGCTTTTGGCCAAAAGGGAAGTATTCATGCAGCCAACCCGTATCGGATAGTATGGCCTCTAGTGGTAATGGACCGGAAATTATCGAGTTTTTACCCGACTTAACCAGTAAGAAAAAGAAAGGTGTTCACAAGCCAATTTATGCTGAGATATTTACCAACAAGATTGTCAAAGGTGAGCCAGCAAAAGTAATTCATTTGATGGTCAATCCATTTTCTGGTAAAAAGCAAGGTGAGAAAATTGCCAAACAAGTTGCTGGTATGTTTAAGGAAAACGGGATTTCAGTAACTATGCATTTGTCGACTTTTTCAGGTGATTTAATTCAGCTTGCCGCGGGATTGACAACTAATCACTCTGATATTGTAGCTGTTGTTGGTGGGGATGGCAGTCTATCAGAAGTCGTCACTGGCTTAATGCAGGCTGCAATTAACTGCCGAGTGGGTCTAATCCCTGCTGGAACTGGTAATTCGATGGCTAATGATCTAAACATCAAAAGTACTGAAGACGCAGTGGAAAGGATTTGTGCTGGACACTACCAAGCGCTTGATTTGGCCAAGGTCGACATGGTTGCTGGACTGCCAGGCAGTGAGAGTGGTGAATTAACTCGCTACAGTACTAATCTGGTAACTTGGGGTCTTGGGGTTGATTCTACTATCAAGGCGGAAAAAATGCGTTGGATGGGTCCGATGCGCTATGATGTTGGTATCTTAATGGCCATCATGGCTAACAATCGACGAAATGCGAAACTAACCATCGACGGTCACGTGTTTGAAGATGACTTCACATTATTTTTGATACAAAATAGCCAGACTGGTGGCTCACTACTTCCTTTAGCACCTGGTGCTTCACTAGATGATGGTAAGATGGATATTGGTATATTGAAGAAAATGAAACGAGGAGAAATTCTCAAAGCTTTTGGCCAATTAAAGAAAGAAGGCCGCCATGTATTTCATCCTAAGGTGGATTACCATCGATTTAAAACTCTAGAAATAGCCACTCCAAAGCCAACTGCGATTAATGTTGATGGGGAAAATATTGGTTCTACTCCACTTAAAATGGAAGTTATGCAAGGTGCATTAAAAATAATTCATGCCTCATAAAGAGAAATCTGAGAAGTCATCATCTTCTTCAAATGACTCTTGGTGAACCTTTTCTTCGTGTTGTGGCTCAGGCTCGACATGGTTCTGGTCTGGCATTACTGCTTTACGCTTCTTGGCAGCCCGTCGCTTCTTGACCGGAGCCGCCGCTTTGGGTGGAGATGATTCTTTGCGGACGCTACCGGTGAAATGCTCGGTCTTTTTCCGTGCTGGCTCACTTGATACTACATTGCTAACTGGCGAGCTTGTACGAGTTGAAGTAGGTGGTGTCCAAGTTTCTTCTTGAACTGCTGGTTCGCTATTCATGGCCTGTTGCTCTAATTTAATCGCTTCCTGACTAACCACTACTGACGAAGACTTACTGCCGAATTCTTGAGGTCCATCATCATCTGAACTAGTAGAAAGAGCACTATCTAAATCAAAACCAGCTATTGGTCCAGCATCGGCTTTTGATTTACTGGGGGGCTTACGCTGTTTCTTTTCCTCACGGTCTTGTTTGTCTTGCTGGCGTTTGCGTTCTGTGGGAGAAATGTTGCCTGATTTTTTATCACGTCGTAGATCTGAGGCAACCTTCTTGATTTTCGCCAGCCCTTCATCGCCAAGTAATACTTTCATGGTCTCCTTGGCTCCTTGCCTAACAATCATTTGTGACAGTATGAACATGCCAACTGAGCCGCCTATCCCGACAATTAAGAAGAATAGAATAAACCCAGCTCTGCCTAAGAAAGGCATGTCACCATTTTTCCATTCGTCATCAGAATTGCCGCTGGCACTAATTACGTCGTCGTTTAATTCAATTTTATCAACTAACACGTATACTGATTGAAGGTTGTTAATTCCAACATTTAGATTACACTCATTATTCAAAGTGTGACTATAAGATGCATTACCCTCTTTGTAATAGCCTGTGGTTTGTGACTTACCATCGATGGTAAAAGCACTACCGTTAACCAAAGTTGGACTAATTAGATAGCCATGAACAGTTATTGGTTTATGCCATTCAGTTAACGCTTTAAAGCCGTCATTCAAGTTTTCAGTAGTTGGAATAAGGCCTAGAATATACCAATCTGATTCAGTATCTTGGTCGATCTCATCTAGATCTACTGACCCAGCTCGGGTTTCAGGCATCAATGGAACATTCCATTGTTTTATATCGATTCTCGCTCCTTCCCCATCTTTGACATCATTAGCATCAGCCTTTGACATTGCTTGGATAGCAACCGCAGCAGTTACTGCATTATCCATGCCACTTGCTCCATTGATTGGGTCGTGAGACTCATATAGCATACTGGCTGATAAGAAACCGGAGAATTTTATTCGATCACCAGCATTTTTACTTGGATAGATCTCTTCACCAACATTACAACCAATTGGTGATAAGTCGTTAAAGGATGATTCACCATCACCAAGATTAGTAGTTATTGATGCTTCATTTGAAGAGAAATCAACATCAATACCATCATTGCCCCACTCGGCAGTATTACCACCTAAACATCCAGCTAACAACATAGTTGCGACCATTAACAAGGCAAGGTGCGCGCTCCGCATATACCTATGAGAGGGGATTTAGTTTGAGAACTCTTCCATTATCTAAGTTGATTAGAAAACAATATTTTGGCGCAGAGAGAGGGATTCGAACCCCCGTGTCTTACGACAGTGGATTTCAAGTCCACCGCAATACCGGGCTATGCGATCTCTGCAATATGTTTGCGCAGATATTCCTCTTTCTAGTCTTTTGCCTTGACTAGCAGAGTGAGTTATTGTGACTGATTAGTTTGTTTACGACCAATTCTAACGGCTGCTAGAGAGATTGCGGCAATACTGGCGATGGTTGTGAAGCCGGGGATAGAGTCACTATCTGTGTCGACTAATCCATCATTCTCAACCACTGCCCGAACATCGGAAATGAACTCTTCAGCATTCCAGTTATCTCCAGTCCATGCTACTACTGGCTTTCTTTCGGTATCAAGGATGAAAGTTGTTGTTGAGTGGCCAACATTGTATTCTTCTACAATGTCTACTTGAACACAAGAAAGCATAGTATCTTCTGGCCATTCATAACCACTATCGCACATGCAGTGCTTGCTAGCACCACTACCCATTTCCCAACCATTACCGTCACATTCTTGTTGACCATCTTCGACAAATACCCCCGGCATTGGAATCACTGAATCGGCGGTGCTGTTTGGCGCCCATGCAATGTAGGAAGGTGATTCGATAGAATCCATGCCAACTGCACTGGCTTGCCACCCCATTGAGGTTTCATTCCATTCATGTAGTTCCCACCACCATGAATCATTGTCAGCCGCTGGGTCTTCTTGGCCTACTGATTCGAGATAATGACCATATTGTGAATGGGGTGCAGAGAATTCAATTCCTGCACCATCGAAGGCTGCTGAGGTCAAATGCCAACCGGTTGAATTGTTGATTTGTTGAAACGCTGTAGTGTTATCGGGATATATCAGAGATACCGATGAATTGTCCAAGTCTGGTGTCGTGAGTAAGGTCGCATCTGCTGTTGAAGCCATCCAAGCAATGTTCTTGCTAGTTGGCGTTGTTACCGAGTCGGCACCTAACATGGAACCTTCCCAAGCCTGCCCACTAGTGTTGTAAGTCATCAACTTCCAATACCAAGAATTGTCTGATGGTGCTTCAATTCCATCAATACCGCTAACAGATGTACCATATATTGGATGAGTTGAAGAATTCAGTTCCCAGCCTGCTTCAAGCGCAGCAAATTTAGTTGTTGACCAAGCGCTTGGTGTGTTCATTAGTTCTGTGGCAACGCCAGTATTATTCACCAACATAACTGTTGAATCCTCGGCTTGGTGACCGTTGATATCACCGATGTGAGCCTCGATAACGTTCTTTTGCACAACAAGACCAAAATTAGCGTAGATGCTCTCCATATCCGCTAAATCACCAGTAAGGTGCGACCAGTTGACTTTGTGTAACTCAGTATATTCCTTCAAGCGTTCAGGAGTATCGAATTCAGGATCTACTGAGATCGAGATAATGGAGACATGTTCTTCATAATCTGCTCCAATGCCTGATTCTACTGAACGTAGTAATTGAGTAATAACTGGGCAAACATCAGGACATCTAGTAAAAATAAATGCCACCACAACTACATCACCTCTGGAATCAGTAAGGTTCACGTTCTGATTATTTTGATCGATTAAGCTGAAATCCTCAACGGGCGGTCGAGAAAGTTGGTAGCCCTTGAATGCGGTGGCAGCCGGTATGGCTGAGGTAATGAATAGCGACACGACTAACAGTGCTAACAGTGACTTCTTTGACATCATGACATCCTCTATGGTGGAGTGTATATGAATTCTCCTTTTAGATATGTGAGATGTGCTCATCTAGAAGTAGCATAGTCCCAATCGGGAGTACACCATGATGGAAGTTCAGTAATTGCTTCTGGATTGGACAAACCAATTCCCCAAAGCATCAACAAAACGAATAACACAGGGAATAATGCAGTTCTAGTGTAAATTCTTGGATCGCCTTTCAAGTGCATAAAATAGGCCGCAATTCCATAGCCTTTGACGATTCCAACGACCACCAAGATAGTCCATACGGCAAATCGAGAAATTTTGATTTCGGTTCCAGGTACTGTTTCGAAAAATACTGCCGCCACCTCAAATAAAGTAAAGATCATCAAGACAATGAAATTCCAGAAGTAGATGTCTTGGTTGCCTGGAAGACGCTCGACGATTGATTCGATTATTCCTGTTGTTTCATGTTCGCCCATTTTATCACCTCAATACAAATAGAATGCCGGGAAGATAACTACCCAGGCTAAATCGACAAAGTGCCAGTACAAACCGAAATATTCGATCCCTTGGCCATTGTCCTCATCATATCCAATAGTATCTGCCTTGAATACCAAATAGAGCATAATCAGCAATCCGGCGAAAACGTGCGCTCCGTGAGCGCCTGTTGCCACGTAGAATATCGAACCTTGAGAGGTCCCAACTGTGAAACCTTCTGCCACTAGGTGGCTCCATTCTACTAACTTTAGAACAATAAACATCGTACCAAGAAGTAGAGTGGCTATTAGATAATTTCTAACTGCGGTCTTCTTGTCAGGCAGTAGATGCCTTAGAACTCCTTTTGGTGCTTCCCAGTCTTTTGCCTTAGCAGTCTTGAGGGCAAGCACGATGGTGTAGGAGGAAATAATTAGCGCAAAGGTGTTTACTGCTCCGGGTAACATTGTCCAGAAGTCGCCAGTACCTGCAGCACCACCAGGGCGTAGGTAGTCTGATGCTGTCATGACTACATCGCCGGTAACATGTTCTCCAGCATTAAACAAATCAATTTGGCTTTGACTAACACAACCCTCTACAGGTTTGCCGTTTTCTAAACCGTTGTCAAACGCCCACTTTGTACACCATTCAGTTCGAACCCTGAGATATGAAGAAAAGAAGGTCGCGAAAACCATAACCTCAGACATAATGAATACCCAAAGACCAGCTTTTCTGATATGTTCACCTTCAAATGGCGCAGAGGTGGCAATTTGTTCACCGTGTCCGATAAACGGTAGGTCTTCTCGCCACCAGTTTGCTATACCAATCATAATGATTGTCAGACCAATCATGCTTAGCACTAAGTTACCTGCTTCAAAGGTGCCACCTTGTGACAATAACGGCCTAAGCCCCTCAACGAAATCAGGGAATCCCATTAGGAATAATAACACACCAAAACAGAAAATGATTGGTGATGCTGAACCATGATGTTCGTCATGATGGTCATCACCATGATGGTCGCCGTGACTTTCCTCTTCTTGAGGTTGAATGGTATTGATAAATCCTCCAACACCTAAGAATACCGCATAAATAATACTGATGACCATAATAGTCACCCCTGCTACCCAGTAGGTTAGATAGGAGAGGTGTGCATCTATTTCTTCATGATGTAGATGATCTAATTCCGATTGAGATACTGTTGGATCTTCCATGGCTTCGTAATATGTTTCCTTTGCCTCATCATAGGCATCATGCTTGATACTACCGACACCTAGCCCTAAAGCAGCAAACGCGACTATCCCAATAGTTACTATTGCTCCTGCCATTAGAATTGCTCTGCCCCAAATGGAGTTTTTGACATGGTTACCATGAGCGCTCATTCTTCAGCCCCCTTGGGTTTAGCAGTCCACAGTTTATCTGCCACTGTTTTCTTGTCTGAATGTTCATGATGCCCATACAGTTCATTCATGTCACCCTGAGTCGGGATATCATGGAATGACGGGGTTGGCGGTGGTGAGGAAGTAGACCATTCTAATGACCAGCCACCCCACGGGTCTTTACCAACAGGCTCACCATTACGGCGGGAACTGAAGATATTCCAAACTAGTAGCAATTGGCTTAATCCAAAGATGAAGGCGAATATACTGACGGCTAAGTTGTACTCAGCAAATCCAGTTTCTTCAAGATAAGAATGCGTTCTTCTTGGCATGCCGTTAATTCCCAGTTGATGCATTGGCCAGAACGCAGCGTTGTAAGAAGAGAATCCAATTAAGAAGTGCCACAGACCAAGTTTCTCGTTGAGTTTCCGTCCTGTCACCTTAGGATACCAGTAGTAAACTCCAGATAGAATACCAAAGACTGTTCCGCCGATGAAAACATAGTGGAAGTGGGCGACTACGAAGTATGAATCGTGGAAGTGTACATCTAATCCAGCAACTGGGAAGAACATTCCTGAAATACCTCCAAGAGTAAATGTTACCAAGAATCCTAGAGACCACAGGGTGTGAGTTTTCATAACGAGGCTACCACCCCAAATGGTAGCCAACCAGTTGAATATTTTCGCCCCCGTCGGTATGGCAACCGCCATGGTAGTAATCATGAACGCGGCTCGCCAAAATGCATCCATACCAGAAGTCAACATGTGGTGTCCCCAGACAATAAACCCGACAACTCCAATACCGGCCATGGCAAATACCATCGATTTGTAGCCAAAGATAGACCTTCTAGCACTGGTAGCAAGAACTTCTGATACGATTCCGAATGCTGGAATAATAACTACGTATACTTCAGGATGGCCAAAGAACCAGAACAAATGCTGGAACAGCAAACTGTCGCCACCACTAGTAAAGAATACCGTGCCTATTGTGTGATCAAATAGTAAGAATACCAAACCAATAACCAAGGCAGGTAGTGACATGTACAGCATGAATACACTGACAAATACTGACCAAGTGAATAGTGGCATCTTCATCCATGTGACACCTGGAGCACGCATAGTAAACACGGTGGTAATGAAATTCACACCTCCTAGTGTGGATGATGCCCCAAGCATCAGCATTCCCGACAAGAACGCCGTCGTACCTAGGTTAGAGCCATACTGAGAGAGACCTTCGCCCAGATTGGCTTCTGTCAGTGACGAATATGGCGGGTACATAACCCAAGTAATGTCGGCTGCTTCACCAGACCAAATCCCTGTGTAAATTAGTGGACTTGAAAACACTAGTAGCCACAATCCCATAGCATTGATTCTTGGGAAAGCTAAATCCTTAGCACCAATTTGAAGTGGCAAGACGTAGTTCATGAAACCGGCAATCATTGGCATAGCCGCCAAGAAAATCATGGTAGTACCGTGAAGAGTGAAGAATGAGTTGTATTCTGTTTCAGTTAGGAAAGTGTTCTCTGGCACTGCAAGTTGTATCCTGAACAACAGAGCGAGGAAACCACCAACAAGGAAGAAGAAAAATCCGTACAAGAAATACATGATACCGACTTCTTTGTGGTCAGTAGTTGTTAGCCAAGGCTTCAGGTAAGCCCAGAAGTTGTAAATTCCGAAGGTCTCAGGTGACCTTGAGTAGTAAACCCACATTACCCCCAAGAGAATCAAACCAAGTGCTAGACCAACTGCAGTTAGCAGAAGCACCAGTGCTCTTACACTAGGGGCCATTTCACCAGCATTAATTCCGGCAATAGTTGCCTCATAGGTGTTCCACATATCGCCGTTAAAACCGTCGCCACCGTTAACTGCATTACCGTAAATAGTGAATTCGACAAATTGGCTATCATCAGCAGGAGCGGTCCATTCAAAGTCCCAAGTTCGAAGTGCGTTGCCTTCTGTAGTATGAGTCAATCCACCATCCATTTCATGGCTCAATGTTGGGTCTACTGATGTGACAACCCCCTTGGAGGCTAGGATTCTAAATCCGCCTGCACGGCCATTCCAAGGATCTGCTCCCTCGGTGCTTCCGTCGTTGTAAAGTGTCATTACGTCATTAGTTACCGTAACAGTGAATGTGTAGGTTTCACTAGCGTTATAATTTTCCGGCAGACCGGTAACTGATACTACAGTATCAGATGATGGTCCTCCGTGGCAAGAACAACCATTGTCACCTGCTGAACCAATACCCGATGGCGCGGCGTCAAATTGCGGCACCATTACTAGAGAAATTAGTAC
>JAKMFF010000253.1 GCA_022425585.1 Candidatus Poseidoniaceae archaeon | reverse complement strand
ACGGATATAAAAGTCAATTAACTAACTTGGGAACATGACAGAATCTTACTTAGTAGTCGGTGGCAGCAGCGACATTGGATTATTATTAGTCTCAGAATTACTCGAACAAGGCAAACTGGTTACTATTTTAGCACGTGATAGTTCAAGAGTTGAACATTTGTCAAACAGTGGTGTAAGCGTCATTATTGGCGATGCGCTAAATTCTACAGATGTTCAATCGGCAATCGAAACAGCCAAGGAAAACGGCAATGGAAGTATTGCCGGTGCTGCTCACTTAGTAGGCTCAATTCTAGTCAAGCCGCCCCATGCCCTCAAAGTAGAGGCTTTTGAGGAAGTTATTCGGACAAACTTAACTAGTGCCTTTCTGTCATTGTCTTTGATATGCAAGTCAATGCTGCGTTCCGGTGGTGGACGATTGGTTTTCACTTCTAGCGTGGCAGGAAGTTTGGGTTTAGTAAATCATGAAGCTATTGCAGCAGCAAAAGGAGGGATTGAGGCAATGGTTAGATCATCAGCAGCAACTTACGCCCAACGCAACATTAGGGTTAATGCAGTCGCTCCGGGATTAACCGAAACTAGACTTGGCAGCACATTCTTGAGATCAGATGCTATTCGTGAAGCAGCTGTATCAATGATTCCAATGAAGCGAATTAATCAACCAGAAGAAGTTGCCACTTCTATTAGGTGGCTGTTAACTGAGGCACCAGACAATTTCACCGGCCAAGTGCTTAATTTAGACGGAGGTATGGCAAATGTCAGAAATTGAAGAACTAAACTGGTACGACGCAATAAAAGTGTCAAAGTTGAAAAATGGCAAAAAGAAAATGCTCAGAGTCAACGGTAAAATGGTTCTGCTAGGTATGCATGAAGGTGCGTATTTTGCTACTGAAGCATTGTGCAGGCACATGAGATGGCCACTTGCCTGGGGCGGCAAAGTCAAAGATGATTGTATCAGGTGTCCGTTGCACCAAACTACACACAAGCTTAGCGACGGAGAGTTAGTAGAATGGTCACCATTCCCGCTATTCCCTCCTTATGGCAAACTACTCGGTAAAATGTCTCGCAAAAAGGATCTCAAAGTTTACAACACAAGAGTACTAGATTCCAAAATACAAATTCAATTTTGACGAAACACTGACAGTTAACTCATTTCCAGAGGAACTGAAGTTATGAAGCGGTTCAAAATTTTATCATCCAAATTGTATCTTGTCAAATATTCATTAAGCACTACTAGTGGTGCAGATCTTGGTAAGATGCCTTGCCTAAACCCGTGAATTAATTCAACGACCTCTTGCTTCTCCGCTTTTGATAATTGGTTAGAGAATTTGCCAAAAACCCTCTCCATTGTATGAGCTATTCTGCCATCTTTGGTCAAGGTTACAAGACCTTTTTGTGCCTCAGTGATATATTCCAAAGCGACATTTTCTGGATGAGCGCCTTCATCAAAACGTGTGGCAATTAATCTTCCAAGAAGCCTCTTCATCGGCGGTGCTCGACTTAGTAAGAACAGTTTGTTTTCATTGTGGAACCGCATTATTTTACTGGCGCTCCAACCATTCTCTCCACTCTTTCTCCATTCGTTAAAGAAGTGCACTCTTGCAAGAAAATGTTCTGCTTGTCGGGGGTCACATAGGCGCCCCTCATCGATTACAGGAATGTGTGGGTTAAGCGAGGTAAACACCATAGCAAACATCCCTCGCCCATCCTGTGAAGGGGTTGGATTATCGTCATGATATACGTTGACTCTATCTAGCCCACAACTTGCCGACTCTTTCTTGAAAACAAATCCGCTAATCCCTGCTAGGCTCAATAAGTCTGATTGGATTTCAGCATACTCAAGCATTTTGTTGGTGAATTCTTCACCATTGTCTGGGTTGACTAAACTTAATCTCCCAGCGGTTTTAACCAATTTGATTTTTGGTCTTGGAACACTTAAACCAATACCAATTTCTGGGCAAATCGGCATTATTTCTAGATAATTAGACCACTCTCTAGATATTACTCTAAACTCTGCATCATCACCGTTGTGTCTAACTTTCTGCCCAACTAAGCATGCAGACACAGCAATTTTGGGACGCTCGCTCATGAAATTGGGCTCTTAACTGCGCTTATCAATGAGTGTTTCAGTCAAACTTTGAGATTCGCTTGTCTGGCCAGCATTACAATCTTCATGCTATGTTCGAGCATCGCAGCATTTGCCCAAGCTTGGTCCAAATCCGCACCCACTGCATAAGACCCTTTACCTCTAACAACGACACATCGCATGCCGCCTTGTTGCAAAGCCTCAGCAACTTGTCTAAGGAATTCTTCAGGATTTTCAAGGTCAGGATCAACAATGATAACTTTACCAATATGTTCTTTGCCAATCTCGTCTATTGGCTGCATTAAAACAAGATCTTTCTCACAGCTTACCGCTGTTGTATAAGGGCCGTGGGCATGAATTACTGCTGCAGGGCCACCGGTTACCAAACTAGCTGACGCCAATAAGACTTCTAAAACTCGCCAATCTTCGGGAGCGCCTCTAGGGGCCTTGCTACCTAGTTTACCTGCACAAATATCCTTTTCATTCATCCTTGGCAACATAGCGCTGTGCTTTGTCGAGATTAGGACTTCTGGACTTTCAGGATGAAGCATTGCAATAGCTCCCATCGAGGCCCTCACTAGTTCATCACGGTCCAATTGTCGAGCCATTCTAGCCATATCTGCAACAGTGTGTGCAGCAATTACCACGTCTTCTTCGACAATCGGTGGCATAGGCGGATTTTCTAGTTCTTCAATAACTTCAGCGGCCCCGACCATGGAACTTCTTAGGCGCTCCACTTCTGCAGCAAGTCTGGCAATTTCAGCCTCCTTTTGCAAAATATCATCCTCGCTTTCCACACTAATATTTTCGTCAATAATTATTGGCTCCTCATTTGATTCATCCTCTGTTGCCATTTCACTCGGTTGTTCAACGGAATCTTCTTCAGACGTGATTTCTTCAGTTATTGCGGATTGTTCGGAATCACCAGGTTCTTGATCAGAAACTACATCTTCGGAATTATCTTGCTCGTCAATTATTTCCTCAGACTCTTCTACATCAGAATCCTCGATCAAAGTTTCATCATCAGGTGATTCGGAAGTTGTTTCTTCTGGCTCATCACTTGGTGGCCCTGTTGGTGGGCTAGAAGGAGGTCCTTTGGTCGGTGGTCCAGTAGGTGCGTCACTAGGCGGCCCCTTGCTTGGAGGGCCAGTTGGTGGCTTAGCAGGCGGTCCGCTAGGCGCCTCACTAGGCGGTCCTGATGGCGGCCCCTTGGTTGGAGGGCCCGATGGTGGCTTAGCAGGTGGTCCGCTAGGCGCCTCACTAGGCGGTCCTGATGGCGGCCCTTTGGTTGGAGGAGCCGATGGTGGCCCCGTGGGAGGATTAGGTGATGATTCAACTGCTGGAAGGTCATCTGACTCTTCTTTTTCAGCAGGAGGATTGGCGATTTCTGATTCAGAATCCTTACTTTCCTGTCCAGAATCATCAGTTTCGGCATTTTCACTGACTTTAGCATCTTCACCATCAGTTTCATCCATAACCGGTTGTTCAGGTTGTGTCAAAATCTCTTCAGTAGTTGATTGCTCAAAGCCATCTAAACTACCAAAAGCATCTCCCAGCATACCTTCTACCTTAGCAAGTTCAGATTGTTCTCGAGCCATTTCAGCCGAGGTTTTTTTCTTCGCCATCTAGTTACTCCCCGTTCGACCCACATGGCGCGGCTTAAATAGCGGTTGCGCTCCGGATGCTATGAACACGCCCGCTTGGTGTAGAGGTTATCATGCAGGATTGTCATTCCTGCGACCCGGGTTCAATTCCCGGAGTGGGCGCCAAACCTCCCAAAATGGTGCTTTTTAGCATTTAGTTTCCCCAACTCGCGACAAACAGGTTAACAAAGGAAGACTAGTGGGGTGGCTTGAGTTGAGTACCATGGTTGAACTAGTTGATTACAAATGTGCAGTATGTGGCAGCATCGAATCCTTTCACAGAGAACGCAATGGAATTAGTTGCAAAGCGTGTGGTTCAAGAGTCTTCATGAAGCTTCGTAGAACCGGTACTAAGAAACTTATAGCCGAGTGAAGACAACGCGGATAATTGAATAACCGCCGTCTAGTAAATTGCTTTCATGACGTCGTGGCTCGAGACAAAAGCTCCGACTAAATTTTCTGACTTACTACTAACCACTAGTGTCATAGAAACATTGGAAACCGCAGCATCAGGAACTAACCCCCCACACCTACTGCTTTCCGGACCCAGTGGTGTTGGGAAAACTGCGGCAATGCGCTTAGCGGCAAGACAACTACTAGGACCAGGTTGGAAAGCAACAACGCATATTCTCAACGCCAAAGATCTCTCAAGAATGCCTGGAGCAATGAAGAAATTTGAAGAATTTCTAAGGCCCAGCGGGTCAAGTAATACCCTGGCTGGCTTAACCAGTCTAGATATTTTCACCGAATCATTAGTTGATGTACCAAATGATCCAGGCCCGCCCTCCGGTAAAGAAACCTTCAACATAAATAGGGATGGCAAAATCCAATTATCAAGAATCATAGTGATTGAAGATGCAGATTATTTAGGTAATTTACGCCAAGCATATTTGCGTAGAATGATGGAGCATAGCAGTTTAACCTCGCGTTTTATCTTTACCACAACAACTCCATCAAGACTAATCGAGGCTTTACGGAGTCGTACTCAACACATTCGTTTTTCTAGATATTCTTCTAAACAGATTGAGATTAAGTTACAAGAATTTGTGAATCAGGAAAAATTGAATTGTGCCAGAGGAGTTGTCGGTGATATATCGCACGTTAGTAACGGTAATTTGCGTAAAGCAATATTCATCCTCGAATTGATGGGGAAAAGAGATTTGTTAGACAATCGCCATAATCTGCAAGAACTAGTCGCATCTACCAAGATTCGGGAAATTCAACTCATGCTTGAAGAGGCTATGAGAGGTAAAGTACATGATTGGCGATGGGAAAAGACCAATGGTAGAAATGTTAGGACTCTAAAAGGAGCAATGGGGCTTCTCGATCAAATCATGGACAAACAAAATTTAGAAGCAGAGGACATAGTCAAACATCTACACATATTGTTAACCGAAGGACGAATGAATGTTGGGGAAAAGCTACTGTCAGAGATTATGATTAGCTTAGCGAAATGCGAGGTTTCGGTATTCAAAACCTCACAACCACGAGTTGTATTGGAACGGTTTTTACTAGATGTTGCCGAGATATCTCAGTTAGCAAATTAATAGCAATACTCATGATGAGAATGCAACTGGAAAGGCTGGGCGCGTAGCACAGCTGGATAATGCGTCGGCCTCCTAAGCCGAAGATCGCGGGTTCGAATCCTGCCGCGCCCGCTCAA
>JAKMFF010000246.1 GCA_022425585.1 Candidatus Poseidoniaceae archaeon | reverse complement strand
TTTAGATGAAGCAGACAGAATGCTGGATATGGGGTTCTTTCCGGATATTACCTGGGTCATCGAGAGAATGAATAATCGAACCCAAACATTACTATTTTCTGCTACCTTTCCTCAAGAAATACTTGATGCAGCATATGAATTCATGGAGGACCCAGAATTTGTATTAACTAATACTGAAGAATTAGACGTGCCGCCTATTGAAATGTTTAGCATTAAAGTCGGTCGAGCAAACAAACTGTGGGCTCTTTCTAGACTGCTTAGTAATATGAGCGAGACCGATCAAACAATTGTCTTTTGTAACACTAAGAGAATGGTTGATCTCTCCGTACAAAAATTATCCAGAGCCGGAATTGATGTTAAAGGACTGCACGGAGATTTATCACAAAATCAGCGCGAAAAGATTCTGAATACCTTCAAAGCTGGAGAAATTAACACCATTATAGCCACAGATGTTGCGGCTAGAGGTATAGACGTTGATGGTATCACTTTAGTGGTAAATTATGATGTTCCCGATGATATGGACAGTTTCATCCATCGAGTAGGAAGAACCGGTAGAATTGGTAGAGAAGGACAAGCTTGGAGTCTAGTATCGAAAAATGATTCAGGCCAATTATCTCGAATCATTGCTACATACGGGCTTGACATTAAAGCAGTTGAAGTACCTAAATTAGCCGATGGTGCCTCAAAGGATACAATCCAATACAAAGACGATTATCTTGAAACTGCCGATGTATTTGGTTTCGTACCAATCAAGATTACCTCTAGCAAGGGTATCACCTCCTCTAGCCGGAAAATTTCCATGTGGCTAGCAGAAAAAATGCGTTGTGATGAATTAGCAATTGGTCAAATCAAGATGGTAGAAAACTATGCACTTGTCAATGTCCATTCCTCAAAGGTTTCATTGGCTATGAAAGCCTTTGAAAAGTATGAATTCTCGGGCGAAAAACTCACTGCTGTGATTTGATTACTCGCTTTCACTTATTTCAGAAGGCCAATGGCCAGCCAAGTTACGCTTCTCTACTTGAACAATAGTAAATGCTGCAACCAACAATCCAATTCCAGCAAGTGACCATGCAGTGTTAATGGCATTATCCCATGTATTTTGTGCAACCATACATTGATTGGTAGCGATACTGGAGTATGAGCAGAAATCAAGGGTTTCTTTGGCGTCCATTGCTTGTTCGTTGGTAGTTACTGAATAAGCTGACGCTGCTAACATTATTAGTACAAAACCAAGCACTGCGAAATGAACCTTATTCCAAGATTTGCGTACAAAAACGCGATATTTTTCATTGCTGCTAGATGATTCAATTGCTCTTGAAGGTCCGCCAATTTTCCAGAACCAAACTAACCACATGAGCACCAATATTAGCAAAAACCCCCAAGTATAGACTGTTTCATGAAATTGCCACATTGAATTTAAGCAGGCAGGATTATTTGGATCAATAGCGCATGCATCTGCTGCTATCGGGTAAAATGCCACTAACCTCACAATGTTGAGTACGTAAACAATTGAACACATTACCACTATCGAACGTAATTTTAATTTCTGAGAAACGCCATCAGTCATGATTACCAAAGTAGAAATGAAAATCATTTCATGTATTCCAGCACACTCATCTGATACATATAATGCAACAGTGTCTAGTACTCCTGGGAAATTTTCATTTGATAAATTAACTTGTGTCATCCAACCATTGTTGGTGGTTAATGTTGCTGTTCCTTCGCCGTAAATTATATTGGTCAGGCCACTCCAAATCCAAGCTTCAGTAATCTGTATTGGGACTAATGTATTAGATGGTTGAGTGATAAACCAATAAATCGCTTCAACAAATAGCAACGCAAGAGGTATTTTCAGGTAGGTTTTTGACAAACTAAGTACTTCAGACCAAGACAAATCTTGCTTTGCCCCTTTCTTAGAAGTGGACTTGGTCATGCTAGTGCCTGTAAGTCACTATTCATGAATATGCGGTATGAGCACTTGTTGAAAAACACATGGTTTGTATACCAACACCGTTTCCATTCAAATGTAACGGTTATGTCTAGCAACGAGGTGTCTACAAAAGTTACTCATCATCTTGATGTATTGGGGTTTTATTGTCCCGTGCCATTACATGAAATGAAGAAAGGTTTAGAGCAACTAAAATTCGGTGACGTAATGCAGGTTATTGCTGATGACCCTGAAACTCTTCACGATATTCCAATGTATTTAGGGCGGACAAACCATATCTTGCATGAGGTAATTAATTCTTCAGGTGAGTTCACTTTTATCATCGAGGTGTCAAGATGAGTGACATAAGAGAAGTTGAGGTTACGGGTACAGAAGTACCTAGTCAGGCTAAAC
>JAKMFF010000237.1 GCA_022425585.1 Candidatus Poseidoniaceae archaeon | reverse complement strand
AAAAGTAGCAGAATTCAAGAAAGTAGAAGCCGCACTAATCTATTCTGCCGGTTACACCGTCAATGTCGGATTAATTCCAACGTTGGTAACCGGTAAAGATGATGTGATAATTAGCGATGAATTAAATCACGGTTCGATAATTGATGGGGTTAGGTTAACCAAAGCCAGTAGAGCAGTCTATGCACATAACGACATGAGTGAATTAGAAGCAGTACTCAAAGCGAACGTGGATGCAAAGCGCAAACTCATAATTACCGATGGGGTATTTTCTATGGATGGAGATATCGCACCGCTAGATGAAATTGATAAATTAGCCAAGGAATATGGTGCGATGGTATATGTTGATGATTGTCATGGTGAGGGGGTCCTTGGTGAAACTGGTGCGGGAATAGTCGACCATTTTGGGTTGCAAGGTAGTATAGACTTTGAAACAGGTTCTTTCTCCAAAGCATTAGGTGTTCAAGGAGGGATACTAGCAGGCACAGAAATGACCAGAAATCATGCACTAAATCATTCTCGATCTTGGTTATTGTCAGGTTCTCAGCCACCCGGAGTGGCTGCTGCGCAAAAAGCTGCAGTTGAAGTACTAATGGAAGAGCCTGAACATCATCAAAAGTTATGGTCCAATACCGATTATTTCCGCAAGGAACTGCAAAATTTAGGTTTTGATACCGGTGTATCAACCACGCCAATAATTCCTGTTATGTGTGGTGAATCAAAAGTTGCAAAAGAATTCACGGTCGAACTTGGCAAACAAGGAGTCATGGCAGGGGCAATTGTATTTCCAATGGTGTCTCGCGATAAAGCCAGGATACGCACTCAAATGTCTTCGGGTCTTTCAAAAGATGACCTCGATGAAGTTTTAGCAATATTTGAGCGAGTCGGTCCAAAACTTGGCCTGATTTGAGTTACTCCTCAGAATTCTCGAAGTCGTTAACAACGGCGTCAATTTCGCTATCATTGTTTATCGCAACTTCATAATCTTTTGACTCATCACGGAGTTCTAACATGTCCTCAAATGGATTTCTCCCATCATCAATCATGCAGAGTAAGCGCCACCGAGGTGCCCATGAAAGATGCACATACATTGGACCTGGTAGTAATATCAGTAACCAGGATATGTAAGCATTTATTGATATGATGTCAGTTCTGTCAATCGATAATAATGCAAGACCGATAAATGGCATAGGGTACAAGATAATTCTTGGAGGTGCAATAGGCAGTCTACCAAATATAGTGTTGATGATAGTTGAACATAGGCCAAGGAAAAAGCAGGCGACCATCAACAGTGCACAATGTAGTGCCCAATCACTGGTCCATCCATAGTGATCATCTGTAGCAAATCGATATGGTAATATTAATGCAAGGGCAATCAAGAAACCGTAAAAACCACCAATATTAGATGGATGGGAGAGCCATAACGGCAGTTTGGCAAATAGTTTGGATAATGAAGTGCCAAACAAAGTTTCTTGCTGATTTTCTGATAGAGAGCCCATCACAGCATTCCAATTAACGGATTTTGACACAAATAGCCCTGTTAAGGAGGGTTTTTGAATTAACAGGGTCGCTTTGATTTATTCATCATTCTTTGTTGATAAATTTAGCCAGCGGACCCTCTACATTCAATTCTTCTTCATCAAGCCAATCCCGTTCTAGCAATCCATAATCCATTGTTTCACGTTCTCTAGCCTCTTCAATAGGGTCTGCTTTTCCATTAACCACATCGCGTAAAGCCAGTGCTTGATTGATGATGATGACTTGTTTGGATAGTCTCACTTTATTTATTGAATCACTAAAATGACCTAGCGTAGTGTAATCTTCATGATCCTCTACCAGATTAAATCCTCGTTGTAATTCATCCTCTACTAATCGTACTCTATGCTCCCCAATATCAATCCAGTCATTAGTTGATAATTTGACAGAAACAATGGCCTTTCCAATAGGTTCTTCGTCGACAAATGGATGATTAATGTTCACGCCAAGGGGGGTCGCAATAACCGCTTCCAAATCTGGAGAAAAGACAAGATAGATTGATGCTCCAATTGTAATTGAAAGTAACATTGCAAAAATAGGTAGGCTGTAAAAAACAATCAACAGTATTGGTAAAATTACGGTCAAAATAGTAATTATTCTTACACCTAATAATTTCGTTTTGTAAGGTGAGCATAGTGCTAAATCAGCAAACTCGATAATTCCTTTTGGAACGCTCACGATAATGCCTCGATTACAGTTAGGGGGTGTATTCTCAATAAGTGTTTGTTATTCGTGTGGGCACAACCATCCATCCTTGAAATCGTCAAGTTTTGCTAAATTCTTCCGCATCTTTCAATAACACTTAGACAAGGCTGAATCCAAAGGGGTGATGATTTTGGTTGAATTGCCACAAGGCGTGGTCATTGAAGTGCGGCGTGGCGGGCATGATGCTCTTGCTAAACTAGCCGGCGATATGACTACTCTTGGCATATCAGGATACATCCGAATCGAACGTCGTCCAAAGGGCATCATTCCACGCGTAAGCCAAGTAGTGATTAATGACGCAATACTACGTATTGCCCTGCATGAAGCAGATATGTTATTGACTGGTTTGGAAGCCTTGATGGAGATTGAAAGAGATTCTACCGCTCTTGACGCATTGGTATCTTTGGTAGAATTACCCGCTGATGATTTGATTAGAATAATCAATCTATATCCTGACGCAGTTATCGAACAGGAACACAAAACTAATTCTAACGATAATGATGATTGGTGGAATTATGTCAAACTAAACACTAGCAGTTGGCGAAGGGAAGAGAGATTACCTGAACAAGAAGTGACTATCGAAGCCCCAGAATATATCCGACAGCTTACGAAAGCCAAATTAGATAATTTTGCCAAAGGAGAACGATTGCTAAATTACGGCGACGTCTTGATGTTTGATGACAGTAATTCTCATGAGATAATTGAATTAGGCAGTATTTTAGCTAGTTACGGGCGGCCATTGTTAGTACTCTCTAGACATGATGATGATTTGTTATTGAATGATTATTCATTGCCCAAGGGCTCTTGCCAAAAAGTATCTTTTCTTCAAGGCGAATCAACAGCAGATTTAATTCAGCGTTTACAACGAAAAGTGACGAATTTCTTGTGGGCAAACAAGCAAGCAGTTGTGATATTTTCAGGTTTTGAATATCTGTTGAGTATAAGCGACTTAAAAAGTTCAATCCGGATGATTTGCAATATAGTTGATGAAATTAGAAAAGGTGACCACTTAATGTTGGCAAATTGTGACTTGGAAATCTTTGATAATTTAGCAAGACACCGATTCTTACGAGAGTTTGATTTAGTTTCTTCGGGATTTTTGGAAGCATTAATTCTAGACTCAGAGGGCTTAATGGATCACCCCATTTGTGTTGAGTTATCTGACGAAGAGTTATCTTGGATAGAACAACAAATATCTTTTGCTACCTCAAAAGACTCCCAGGTTCTGAATGGTGGAGTAGTTTCGGGAGGAGCTGCTAACCTAGTGGATGAAGATGTTCAAGAAGTTGGTGGGAAATTAGCGGAGTTAGTTGAAGATTGGCCGGCTGAGGAGGTTAAAGAAATACCCAATGCTGTTTCATCACAGTTTCCCCCAAGTATTGAGTTAAATGTCGCAAATGAAATTCCTCAAGTCTTTGTTGACTCTATATCACCAACTGAATCAACTAAAAAATCAACTGCTAATGATGCAATTAAGCAAGTAAAGCATGTGGATGCTTCAAACCAACAACCCCTGAAAAATTCTCCTCAGATTAAAGGCCCTAGGACGGCTATTAGAATAAGGCGGGCAAAGAAAAGGGTCATTGCTAGAAACACTGACAAAATGCATAAACAAACGATTGCTGCGGCTGCACAAACTAATATTGCCTTACCAAAATTTTCCCCTATTCCGGTTGCCAAGTCAAACCGGGAAGCGATCGGTGTTGATCTTGACTCACGTTCAGATAAAATGGCGTCTGCACTTGAGAACATGTTGAAAAATCCACTTAGAACTCGAACAAGAGAACTCTCCCAAGCCTTGAAGCAAAAATCGTCAAAAACCAATTACAATCTACCCGATAT
>JAKMFF010000195.1 GCA_022425585.1 Candidatus Poseidoniaceae archaeon | reverse complement strand
CTTTTGGCTAATTTTAATGCCTCAGATTCTGCGCTTTTTCTTGTCCCAACAAATATCAGTAATTGTCCGTCATTCTCAATTGAATCATCTAATGCAACCCATGAAGGATGAGATTTAGGACCTGACAAATCCCTAGGAGGATTTAGTTGACTAGGTTCGGAAGACAACGCAGATGATTGAACCAATCTTGGCTCGAGATGCAGATCATGAAAAGTACTGTACTCTAAAGCAACAGGGCGCCAATCGGACACTACTAAATCGGCATCCAGCCAATTAGCTAAATCTTGACAATTTCCGACAGTTGCTGATAAGGCAATAATCTGGGCTTTGGGTTTTAGATATCTTAACTTTGTTAGGTTTATTTCAAGTGTTGGGCCTCTTGAAATGTCGTTTAGCAGGTGAAATTCATCAGCTACAATAATTGATACATTTGACATTATTTCTGACCGATTTCTAATTATTGAATCTAATTTTTCTGAAGTACAGATTAATATGTCACATTCATTTATTCTCTTAGCCTCTGATGTCGAGTCGCCAATTCCCAGTCCAATAGTCAGATTTAGAGCTTTACCCAATTGTGATAATTCTTCAAATTTCTCTGTAGCAAGTGCTTTCAATGGTACAATATATACTGCTCTAGAGCCTATGTCCTCAAGTAACAACCGGCGCAGAATAGCGATATAAGCAATCAACGATTTTCCACTTGCCGTTGGTATTGCAATAAGCGCATTTCTCCCAGAAAAAATTGGCTCCATAGATTCTGCTTGAGGTGGGTGTAGGCGTTCTATACCCCATTCATTAATGAAAAACTGTCTCGCCTTACTGGGCAAATTCAAGTCATCTACTGACATTGATTTGCCTGCCATGTAACCGGTGTGGTGTCAATAGTCCAAAAGGACAACGCAAGATTATTTCACTCCGACATCAATAAGACCTTTCGATTCCTGCACTGTACATGAGCGATGACATTGATTCCATGGTCGAAGAAAGACTTGCAGTCTTTGATGACGAACCTGACCTTAACGATTGGGTCGAAGTCATGTGTGGAGCAGCGATGGCAGTCTTGGGAATTTTTCACTTGATTGAACCTGGTGATTTAGTTGATCAAAATATAATGAGATGGTTTGCAGCCGCTGTAGTCGCTGCTGGTGCAGTATGGGCCGGCCATGGACTGAAAGATATGGCGGTTAAGGAAGTAAGACGATCAATTGCCATTCTAGAGATGTCTGATTCGATGGATTCAAGCCCTAACCATGGCCTGATTAGAGATGTTTTGTTAAATCCAAGTGCTTATCGTGATTTTTTGTTGGATGCCTATGACTCTGCGTGGGAAGATGGAGTCATTACGGAAGAAGAATTAAACGAACTAAAATCATTCCAATCTGCTCTAGGGATTTCTGATGAAGAAGCGGCAAGAATGAATGTTGAAGCAGCAATGAAATCTGCCGCTAAAGATGGTGAAATTTCAGAAGATGAAAAAGCGATGATTACAAAAGCTGCAAAAGATGCTGAAATGGATGCTGATGAAGCAATCAAAACCGCTGAGAAGAAAGCAAAAAGTAAATCTAAAAAATGAAAGAATGTTAAACTTTGATATCAACTAAAGTCGTCGAACACTTTCTGCATTTATACTTACCATTGCTGGGCTTTTTGCGTGGAAATTGTAGTTCACAATTATTACAAATCCAAAACCATTTTGCTGATTTCTTACGTAGATATTCAGTGAACTTAGAACCCATTTCTCCTGCATTTTTACCTGGCCATGAATGTTCTAACTTTCTGAACAATAAATCGTGGCTCCTGAAACCTAACGCATGGATGAATTCATGATGCAAAACAAATGCTGCATATGCGTTCCATTCATGATTTAGTAATTCTGGATGTAATTCAATTGTTTCCACATTATCAATACTTAGGTTCTCTGCTGTAACACCCCGATTCCACCTAGTCACTCCATGTCTTTGAGTAGCATTTTTTCTAAGTAGTCCTAATCTTATTTTCTGTAAAGGTAATAAATCAAAATCCTGCCAAATATCCATATCACTCATTATTTCGACTACCAGTAATCTCAAATCTTCGAGTAAAATACTCTGAGATTTATCTGGTTTAACCATTTAATTAATTCCACCTATGGTATGCAGGGTGCCCTTCCTTGACCGCAACAAAAAGTCCTTCACCACTAGCGCAAATTTTGCCATTTGCTTCGAGCAATAATTCTACTTTCACCTTATTACCATCAATTTCTGTAATTTGACTAGTAATGATTAATTTCTCCCCGAGCGGTGTTGGGCGCCTTAATTTAACTGAATATGAAGCTGTTACTGTACATGGTGGCTCTGATAAATTATTTTTATCCATTAATCCAACTGCTGCAGTCCAGTTACCATGGCAATCCAACAGAGTTCCAATTATCCCTCCGTTTATCATTCCAGGAAATGCTTGATGAGAATCATTTGGCAAATATTCCATTACTAAGCCGTTATCGATTCTGTAACTCTCTATCCTTAGCCCGTCTTCATTAGCAGGGCCACATCCAAAACAAATCGAATTTGGAGCATATTCTAGTTGCACGCATTTATCTCCCATAAAATCCCTATCTCCAGTATGCCTTTGTTACTTGCGTTTATTTTCCCAACAATCGCATCATTCATTGATAAGGAACTATTCCGCTAATTCATGGCCGGGGGGAAAAAAGTCAAGAAGACGAAAGTTCGTCTCGCCCATGAACTACCCAAGCGACGTAAAATCGCCATTCAAGAGGCTCTTGCTGCTCATCAAACTGAAGACCGCCCAGAGTGGGATAGATCAGCAGATTGGGGTAACATAAAACTGTTTAGAAAGACTATCAAACCTGGCACAATAAGAACAATCTCACTCCCTCTGCTTGAAGTTGATTTAGGAGACCCGTGGCCTATTCCTGTTACTGTTTTGCATGGTATAAGACCCGGCCCTACCATCACTATTTTGGGAGGAATTCATGGTGATGAATTGACTGGTGCATCGGCTTGTACACATTTGCTGTCAAATGCCTTTACCGATATTGGTAAAAATCTTGATCCAAATCAACTCGCTGGCACTATTCGAATTGTACCGGTAGTAAATTTGCCTGGTTACAGGGCTAAATCTAGATATTTTCCTGATGGAAGAGACCTCAATAGAAATTTCCCAGGAGATTTCAAAGGCTCGACTACAAGAAGAGTTGCTGCGCAAGTATGGAAATACTTACTAAAGGACAGTGACGCCATTATTGACCTTCACAGCGCCGCAAAAGGAAGATCCAATATGCCACAATTAAGAGTAGATTTAGCCCACGCAGGTTCAAACATATTAGCCAAGGCTTTTGGCATCGAAATTTTACTTGACTCAAAAGCACCTCGTGGCTCATTGAGAAAGGCTGCAAATGCCCATGACATCCCTTCGATAACCTATGAAGGAGGGGGTGCGAATTTAATCGATAATGCAACTGTAAAAGTCGCTATTCACGGTGTTTTGAATGTACTTAGGTCTCTTAGAATGGTACCAGGGACTCCTAATAGGCCCAGATTTAGGATGCTAGCTAGTGGTTCAAGATGGCTTAGAGCTGGGGAAGGTGGATTACTAGATATGTTTGTTACCGCTGGTTCAGTTATGAGAGAAGGAGAAGTTATTGCTACCATTTCTGACCCTGCAACACCAGGATTAACTGTTGACATAGTAGCCCCCGAGGACGGGCTGTTAATTGGTGCTGCTACCAATCCGTTCACCGCATCTGGGATGCCTGTTGGCCATTTCTTACCGGTTTCTAAACACATATCATTACTTGAGGAACAGATTGATTCTACTGGCAAATTCATTGTTTGTGGTTCTGATGAAAAGCCTTCATGGCGAGAAGAAATAGATGTTAGTGAGGTAGCATTGGATGGCGAATGGAGTGGTGGTAGCGTTGATAGTGAGTGGGTGAACGCAGTCTCCAATCAAAAGAACCTCGATACATATCAAGAATTTGAGTAATTATTGATTCAAAAACTGTTGAACTGCAGTTTGAACTTCGCTATCAAGCATGTTTCTCCGTTGTGATTTGGCAACTTCAAATAAATGAGATACCAATTCATCAGTTACCTCATAGCCATTTTGTTCTAGCCACCATATTATGTTTGAACGTCCTGCCATGTGGCCAATTCTGATTACTTGTTTCAATCCAAAATCACCTGCTGGAACGCCAGAGTAGACTCTATCTGCTAACCAATCATCGCCTTTCCTCATTGCCTTAATTACCGCAGAGGCGTGAACTCCTGTGCCTGTTTCGAAAGCGTCTTCGCCAAAAACAGGATAATTTCTTGGCAAGGGAACTTCAATGTATTTATTTGCAGTCCTCATGTATTCATCAAGTAAAGTGAGATCATTATCTATGACGCCCATCAATTTTAGATTAACCAAAGTTTGGTCAAGTGGTGCATTTCCGGCCCTTTCACCAACACCAAGTGCAGTACCGTGAATTACATCTGCGCCTGCTTCAACTGCTGCGATATTATTGGCAACACCTAGACCACGGTCTTGGTGGCCATGCCAGTTAACTTCGATTTCATTTCTCTTATATCCACCATCTTTGATTACTTCTTCGTCAATGAAATTAAGTAATTTTTTGACTCCGTTTGGCGTTACATGGCCACATGTATCACAGACACATAGCCTTCTTACGCCTAATTCCATCGCCCTCTGGTAGATTGCTTTAACATCATCAGGGTTTGATCTAGTAGTATCTTCAGTAACAAACATTACAGGTACATCATTTTCAACCGCATATGAGACCGCTTTTTCCATGGTCGAAATGAGTTTTTCCATTGTCCAACCTTCCGTATATTGGCGGATTGGACTTGTTCCAAGAAATGCTGAAGCTTGTATTGGTATACCGTGGTTTCCCTGCATTTCAACTAGTGGTTCAATGTCTTGCATCAGGGTTCTAACAGCAGCACCTGGTCTTATTTGAAAATCGTTTTCGGTAATATGAGAGAGCATTGCATTGATGTG
>JAKMFF010000215.1 GCA_022425585.1 Candidatus Poseidoniaceae archaeon | reverse complement strand
ATCGTTTTATGAAAGAACAACAAATGGACTCTTGATTGGTTTGTCAAGCATTTTATTGATTGAATTATTGTCAAGACCTTGGACTACTAAAGCCCCAAAGTATCAGGTTGGAATGGAAGAAAAATTTGATTCACATGGTGAGATTGTGACTTATTTGCACGTTATTTGTGGTTGCAAAGGCCATCAGGAATCAACGCCAAATTATCCTCATACAATAATAGAAAATGTATGTAGTCAACAAAATAAGCAGGATGATTTGCTGAGGATTTTGATGTTTAATCAGCCAGACAAGATTCTGTTATACAAATGTGAAAACCAACAGTTTGTCAATACTTTTCAATCGCAGATATCATCGACTAAATGTAAAATAATTACCAAATAACCTAACATAACTCCCAAGATTTGATACCATACAGACTCTTGCTATGGTTGATGAAAGGCAAATGGTTGGGTATACCACTAATCATTTTACTACTTAGTGCATCACTCATTTCATTTATGAACCAAGAGCAGGTTGAAGATTGGCTACAGAGCAATTCAATTACTATAGATCAAGATCAAATAGAGACGTTATCTATTCAAGAAAATGAAAATTGGCCAGTAATAATAGTTAACTTCCAAGACCAAATTATGGACTCTAATTCCGCGTTAACCCAGACTGAACAATTATTAATTCCTCACTCAAAGAATTACTTTACCGAATTATCAAATAATTTTGTCAACTTGTCTATTGACATACACCCAACGGTATTTACTGCTAATGGGGTTCTAGCTGATTATGGCGCTGATAATGGTGTGGAAAGAGATTCTTCAAGCAGCGGCACTCACTTGCCGACAAACTTGGCTAGTGAGGTAATAAATTCCAATAAGAATGGATTAGATTGGAATAAATACGATTTAGACTCAGATGGGTATGTTGACAGATTACTGATATTACATACAACCGTGGGCCAAGAAGTCGGAGGTAACTCTGACCGAATCTGGAGCCATTTTACTACTCTGGACGAAACTATAGAACTTGGTGATGGATTAAAAATTGGACATTACACTATGGCAGGTTTGGGTTCAGGGTCTGCGGGATTTGGTACAGCAATGCATGAAATGTTGCACCAAATGGGCGCCTATGATTTGTATCCATCACATGGAGAACAAACCTCACTGTGGAAAGGCGTTGGTGATTGGGGTATAATGGCTAGTGGCAATTGGAATGGCGGTGGTAGCACCCCTGCATTACCAATGTCATCGACTATGGAAACAATTGGATTGAATAATTATCAAACTGTGGAAATATCTTGGACCCAAAGTGATGGTTTTTGCCAAGGACCTGAATTAATTTTTGATATTAGTCAGAATACAAATACAAACTATAAGATTATGATTAATGAAGATGAAAACGTTTGGATTGAATACCGTGGAAATAATAATTATGATAACGTTCTACCTAGTGATGGAATTTTAGTGTCATATCAAGATAACTCTGTAGATGGTTTCGACGGTAACGAATTAAATGTTGACAACAAGAGGCCCTATCTAAAAATAATCGAAGCAGATGGCAATCAAGATTTATTGCAAGGTATGAATGAAGGTGATGCTGGCGATGTTTTTACTAACGGCACTACATTTGGCAGTAAAGGGATAGAAATACGTAACCATGATGGTTTCTTGGTCGATTGGTACGCAGAAGTATCCATTGGAATCCAACCGGTGATACAAATAAAATCAGAATTTTGTGAGTCTAACTTAATAGGAGATTTACCTGATCACTCCATCACAGTGCTGGTGAATGAATCCATTGAAATGACACTCTTATCGACAATTGATTGCCAAATAAACAATCAATTACAATCTACTGATGGACGTTTAATTGCCATCTCTAGTAACGAACTGTATGCTGGAATTGAGAAGAAAATAACAATATCATTTAATTCCGTAAGTAGCCCTAACACTTTGACCAAACTCACCGGCAAATTAGTGTGTGGAGAGGAGTTTTTAGATGTCGAAACCCAAATTTTAACATTATCCAGAATACCAACCAGTGGGGAATACAAATCAAAAATACCTGCTAATACTAATTCAGCAATATTAGTAC
>JAKMFF010000197.1 GCA_022425585.1 Candidatus Poseidoniaceae archaeon | reverse complement strand
CTATTACATATCGATGTTTTTCTCACTCAGATGTCGCTGAACTAGCAAAATACGCTGATGTACCTGTGCTTAATGCACTTTCAGATAAACACCACCCGTGCCAATCAGCAGCAGATTTGATGACAGTTTTGGAGAATTTCAAAGAATTAGATAATCTAACAGTGGCTTGGGTTGGCGACGGTAATAACGTATTACATGATTTGATGTTGGCCTGTGCAATGCTTGGAATAGATCTCCATTACGCAATTCCAAAAGGATACGAGCCAGCCGAAGACATTGTGTCACGCGCTGAGGAAATTGCGGCGAAGAATGATTGCAAGGTTATTGCTACCAACGATCCAGTTGAAGCAGTAGCAAATGCAGACGTTGTATATACCGACGTATTCATTTCAATGGGTGAGGAACATCTCAAAGATAAAATTAATTCGTTTGACGGTTTCCAAGTTAACGAACAATTAGTTAGCAACATGAATGCTGATTGGCGATTCATGCATTGTTTACCTGCTCATCGTGGCGATGAGGTTACTGATTGGGTTATGGATCATAAGAATTCAATCGTGTTTGACCAAGCTGAGAATCGCATGTGGGCTCAAATGTCACTACTTACTTACTTAGTCAACGAAGAGGCATGGGAAACCATGGGCGAATTCATGGGACTAATCTGATTAGAGATACATTGGTACAATAAATCCAATCAATCCTAGCAGCATTGCAATTCTAATTTTCCCTGCTGCTTGGTGGTCTTGGCCAATAGCGAGCTGCTTGTTTAAAGTAATTAACATCAAGATTGCCGGTGTTTGGAATACTAACTGGTTGAACTCAAACGGTCCTTTCCAATATGGTACATAAAGGCAAACTAGTGATGCCATAACAATCACATAAGCAGTCATTCTCGATTTTAGCAGACCGATACTCATCGGCAAGGTTTGCCTAGTACCTTTATCAGCTTCCATGTCTGCACAATCTTTGATTATTTCACGAGCAAGATTTGTGAAAAATACTACTCCCGCAGTCCACCATACCAGAGTATTCCATAATTGACCAACACTGGATGCACCATAGAGTATTACTGCTCCAACCATAATAGAAATTGATATGTTGCCTTTCAGTCCGGTATTTTTTAGCGATGGTCCATGGTCATAAGTTATCATTAAAGTGATTGCAATGACATATATTGCGATCAATTCTATTGCTGAATGTTGTGAAGTTGTCAGCAAATAAGCACCCGCTGTGACACATATTATGCTCAAAGTCCAAAGGGTTTTGACGAATTTATTTGCAGAGTCAAGTGAAATAGCGCCTGATGCTAATGGCCTGTTAGGGTGTGCTTCACGATCTATTGCTACATCCTTGATGTCATTCATGGTATTTCCAGCACCAATAAAGAATACCACTGCTAAAATCTGCAGAACAACTTCTGCCAACTGTTCACTGGCCCACTCATCGCCAATAGCGAACTGGGCACCTAATGGTACTGTAACTGCTGCGAGTAAGACATTTTTCAAACGCATCAGTTGTAGATACGATTGAAATGTACCGCTCATACCCCATGGCAAACGGGCGTAGGTTTTGATTACTTTGCTAATTAAGCATTCATTGACCAAACACAAACTCTGGTTCTAAATCCACCAACATCCGTACCTTCATCGAATCCAACTTTTGAAAATCGATTGTCTCTGGCTAGAACGTTGCCTAGCTGGTTCATTGTTGCGCCCCAGCGGAATCTCCTGTTGACGTGTTCTAGAATTGTAGTAGTATTAGCTTCCCCAACATTGCTGAGATAGTCTACGATCTCTGTTCGCAATCTTCCAGTTCGACTCATCAAGCTTCACCTCGGTGAATTCTGACTCTTCTAACTAAACCTCTGATTGTAGAACTATGCGGCTCTGGTAATTTTGATACACCTGGTATGTGTATGGGTTGCCACCCGACAGCAGCAGAAAGGGATGGGATTCTGCCGCTGGGGTGGGCGAGTATGGTATTTATTTTTGAGTTCCAAACTGGCTCTCTATCTAGTGAACGGGTTTCAATCATATCACTAAACGATACTTTTCTTTGTTCTATTACTTGGTTATTCATGAAGCAAACGTGTGGGCTGTGGTATATGAAGAAAGGAACGACTCGGTAAACTAAAAGTAAAACTAAAATAATTCGCAGCATCCTTTTTTCACTTTCACTTTTTGCTGAAAGTGATGTTTGAGACTATCATTAACCATTTGTGTGTAAGGGTGATTTCTAAATACGGGGTGGCTTACGGCAGGTTAGCCATGCTCGTATAGTGTAGTGGCCCATCATGAAGGACTCTCATTCCTTCGACCCGGGTTCAAATCCCGGTACGAGCACTTTCTGTTAACTTTTCTATAGAAATTTATAGATGTTTGATTAGTTCTCAAACTTGAACCATTCATCGTTGCTTCCAACAGGTCGATACCAATTTTCTTCACCTTGTTTGAACCATTCATATCCTGATTCACCGGTTGAGGTTGCGGCAGTTTCTTTTGTAGGTCCACTGAAAGATTCATTGATTGGTGGAATATCTTTGCCTTCATTTTCTACAATATTGGTTTGATCATAACCGATTTCAGTTTCATCATATGTGGCATTCTCAAACTTGTCATCAAGTTCAGCACGTAATCTCTCTAACCTGATTCCTTGATGCGGACCTAACATTCTAAGCATTAGCGAGTATTCCCAGCGTAGTGCAACTTTTTCTAATTCATCTCTTGATGTAGCTTCTTTGAGTAATTCTTCATATCTTGCACATCTACCATTTCTAGTTGCGAATCCAAAACCTATCCAAGCAAAAAATGGCACGCCACCAAATATTCCAATTAAATCCCAGGCACCAAGTCCAACTGCAGTTCCTGGAATTACAATTTCAAAACTGTCTACAGGTTGTTCGCTAGCTGATAGAGAATCAGTGCCTAATCTTTCTTCATCAGCATCAGTCCAGCCATCACCGTCATCATCAGAGTCCGCATTATCGCCAACTCCATCACCATCGGTATCAACGCATTCTTGGCTATTAGATGGGAATGCATCTACTTCGTCAAGACAACCATCAGAGTCTAAGTCACCAGGGCTTGCTAGTTTGGGTAGTATGGCGATTGAATCGTTGTATCCGTCATTATCAAAGTCATTTAGGAACGGGTCGGCATTGGTTCCGGATTGATTGTCACCGAGTCCATCTTCATCCAAGTCAACCCATTGAGTAGGATTGTCGGGGAATCTGTCGTAGTTTCGCCCTTGATCATTGTCGCCACTACCATCACCATCTCGGTCAAACCATTGTGTCGCATCTGTGATGAATACATCTGGATTATTTCCTAACGGATTATCACCGTATCCATCACCATCTATGTCTCCCCATTGAGTGGGGTCATCAGGGAATTTATCTGCCCCAATACCCATTGGATTATCACCCATTCCATCTCCATCT
>JAKMFF010000192.1 GCA_022425585.1 Candidatus Poseidoniaceae archaeon | reverse complement strand
CATCAATTGCTGCTTGACACCCCATTCCGGCAGCTGTAATAGCTTGTTTGTATCTAGTGTCTACCACGTCTCCAGCAGCAAATACACCTTCTACAGAAGTCATTGTGTGTTGTTTGTGTATAATGTAGCCATTCTTATCTGTTTCAACTTGTCCACCTAGGAAACCGGTTATTGGTTTATGACCTATAGCAATAAATGCACCCGTTGCTGAAATTTCTTCTGTTGAGCCATCTCTAGGATCTTCCAAAATTGCTCCTGTCAAGCCATTATCATCAGATAACCATTCTTTCACTTGTCTAAATGTTTTAATCTCTATTTTATCATTATTTGCCGCACGCTCATACATTATCGTACTAGCTTTGAAAACATCTCTTCGGTGGATTAGAGTAACTTTGGAGGCGAATCTAGTCAAGAAAGTAGCCTCCTCACAGGCGGAGTCACCACCGCCGATAACCAATACTTCCTCTTCTTTGAAGAAGGCTCCGTCACAAGTTGCACAGGTGGAAATACCTCGGCCTTTTTGTTCCGCCTCTCCAGGAGCATTTAGCCAAATTGATTCAGCACCTGTTGAAATGATTAATGCATTTGCGAGGAATTCTTCTCCTTCAACTGTGATTTTGTATGGGCGTTGCGATAGGTCTACCGATTCGACATTTCTATCCTGCACTTCTAATCCGAATCTCTCTGCTTGTTCGCGTAGTTGCATCATCATCTCTGGCCCACCAATGCCTTGAGGATAACCTGGAAAATTCTCTATGTCTGAAGTTAACATCAACTGACCGCCAGATAAGTATCCCGCAAACATAAGCGGATTCAACATTGCTCTTGCAGTATATAACCCAGCAGTATATCCTGCTGGCCCTGAACCAATAATTACTACGTCTTTAACATCACTCATTCAATCGCCTGCAAATCAAATAGGTAGAACTCGCCTATTGAATCTTTACATTGATTCCTCTAATAATCGCCTAGCAAATCTGTCAAGCAATCAATGATTCTTTGGTTTTCAATCTTGCTTTTCACGGCAAAACGAACATATCTTGAATCAAGAGTTACCCCCATATTTTCGGCATCTCGGACAAAAACATCTTTCCCGCGACACAGGGCAATAAACTGATTCGAGGAATGACCCACTGAATCCGGTAATTTAGTTAGAATATAATTTGCCACACTAGGATATGTTTGGAAACCAAGTTGAACTAGTTGTTGATTTAATTCCGCTCTGTTTTGATGTACGATTGAATATTGTTCAGTATAGTATTCATGATTAGAAAGCGCAGCAATAGCGCCTATTTGGGCTGGTAAACTTACCGACCAAGGTGGAATAAATCTACGTAAGAATGCGGCATTAGCAGTTACAGCATAAGCAACTCTTAGACCTGATAGTGCGTAACACTTGCTCATACTTTTACAAATAATCAATTCTTCATGTTGTGAGGTTAGAGACTCAAGAGAGACTGCACCTTCGACATACTCGAGATATGTCTCATCAACCCAAATCATTTTACAATTAGATTTGTTGTCTTCTTGTGATAAAATATGCTTTATCATTTCACCAATGTTAGAGTCATAGACTCCAGTAGGGCTGTTGGGATTGACTATAATCACTGCATCGTGTTCTCTGGCAACTTCAACGAAGCTTGCAAAATCAATGACAAAACCTTCCTCTGGATGGAGCGGAAAATGGGTGACATGGCATCCGATTAGATGAGTAAGTATGTGCAAATATTCACCATACATTGGCGATAAAATCAACACCCTTGAGTCCTTATTCAGTAGGTTTGGCATTAAAGAAAACATCAATGATGAGGAACCAGATGAGACTAAAATATTACTTTCAGGTATGCCACGAACTTGTGAAATCTTCGCAATAAGTGGCTCGCATTGAGTCGGAGGAGATTCATGGCAACTGCTGATTATATTTTCAGTGATTAATTCCATTACTTCTGGACAAGGCGGAAATGGACTGTCTAGAACATCTGCCACTACCAACTCTTTTCGGCGAGTGAAATCGAAACCACTCTCATCCCATGATGCGCCGCCATGGTAACAGGCATCATCATTTTCGAGCAGGTGCTGCATTTGTAAATCAGTAATATCATCGCCTGCAATCATCATTAATCGATCTACGGAAACAATCATCGGATAGAAGACGACATCCCCTGCAGAGATGTGATATTCGTCAAACACATGCATACCGATTGCACGATACATGGGCAAAACCTCGGTATGTCCCATCGCAATAATATTGTCTGCACCATTTTCATGGGAGAACTTCAATGCAGCCATCATCAATAATCTAGCATAGCCTTGATTCCTAAAAGCGCGGTTTATAGTCAACCCTCTTACTTCGTGAATTACTGCTTTATCAGTCACTTTTTTGGTAATAG
>JAKMFF010000174.1 GCA_022425585.1 Candidatus Poseidoniaceae archaeon | reverse complement strand
CACCATAGAAAGTCTTGGAATTTCTTTAGCAAAACAAGTTTTTGGCGCTAAGTTTGCTAATATTCAATCAACTTCTGGTACAGTTTCTAATATTGCTGCTCTAAAAGCGCTTGCTAAACCAGGTGATAAAATAACTGCGGTATCTACAGCAGATGGTGGCCATATTTCGCATGCTAGAATGGGTGCAGTTGGACTTAGAGATCTAGATTTGTCAACCTATCCATGGGATATTGACCGCATGGAACCAGACATCGATGGGGCTTGTAAATTAATTCGGGAAATTAGTCCTAAAGTTTGTTTGATAGGTCAGTCAGTATTTTTATTTCCTACTCCGCTAAAAGAAATTTCAGCTGCTGCACACGAAGTTGGAGCATCTGTGATGTATGATGGTGCCCACGTCCTTGGACTAATTGCAGGTGGACAATTTCAAGACCCTCTTAGAGAAGGTGCTGACTTAATGACGGGGTCATCACACAAAACCTTCCCCGGGCCACAAGGAGGTTTCTTACTATCCTCTTCAGAGGATGAAAAAATGCAAAAGCGACTTAATAATGCTATTTTCCCGGGAGTTTGCTCATCTTATCATCTACATCACGTGGCTGGAAAGGTGGTTGCATTAGCAGAATTTGAAGAATATGGTGCGGCATATGCTAAGGATATTGTACAGAATTCTAGAGCTTTAGCAGAGTCTTTAGCTGCTGAAGGTTTTGATGTACTGGCAGAATCGAGGAATTATACTGCTTCCCATCAAGTACTAACAAGGCACGGTGATACAGATTCTGGTGCCGGTGCTAAGGCTGCAAAAACACTAGAAGATGTTGGCATTATTACCAATATGAACATGTTGCCTGGTGATACTAAGGCATTGACTCCTTCTGGACTTAGATTAGGTGTTCAAGAGTTGACAAGAGTTGGAATGGGTAAAAATGAGATGGCAGAAGTTGCTAAATTATTTGCTAGAGCACTTATCGATAATGAAGATTTGAAACGAGTAAAACAGGATGTTACAACTCTTAAGTCAAATTTCCAAACAATAAGGTACTGTTTCAATGAAGAAGAGCAATCAGGATACATTTTATGATGTGTAATTATGCCTCTTACTGATGACAATATTGAGACTCATGATGAACAACTAACTGAGACATTTTGGGATACGTTTAATGTCCAAGATTCTGGTGAGATCACGGATGTTTATGGAAATACGTGGGTCATATTTCATGAAGAGGACTTTAACAAATTCATTTATTATTATGAGTCACTAATATCATCACCAATCGGCAGGATATTACATAATTCTGCTGCAGATTGTTTGGAATTGGTAATGTCGCCTTTGAGGGACACTAGAAATAAGTTTTTTGCGAAAAAACGTCTACATAAATCAGTAAAACAAATTTGGGACATTTGTGGATGGGGAGTCAATGATTTTTATAACACAACCATCAATACTAATTTATTTGCTTCTGTTGCTGCAGGCTTTTATTTGTCCTCAATCGAATTGTTAGAAAATCAACGATTCAAAATTGAATGGTCGCAAAAATCGAACCAGGTAATCAATTTTAAACGGTTAGATGCAAAGCAGGAAATGCCTTTTCCAAATTTACTTAACTCAATTCCATGGGCTTATTCAAAAGAAATTACCACGACTAAAAAACACAGTGAGGTGAAACTTGAATCAAATGAATTGGGATGGTCAATCGAAGGCAGAACATCTTTTTTGATCCCGTGTGATTTCTTCAATCGGCTAATTTTCAATTGTTCAGGTTTTGTGAAACAGTTCCCCGGACAAATTTCAGAAAAATGGAATTTAGTTGACTTTGATGAGATTTACTCAAACGGCTTTATTGCGTTGCTAGAAGCATGCAAAAAAGTATTTCTTTCCAATGATAATTTTGTCTACTTAATGGATGAAGCAGATTGGGGTCCAACAATTGTGAGACATATGACTAATTTTGGGTATGCAGCGCCCAAATTAATTAAGCAACATAAGTCTTTAACGGTTTTTGAATTTAATTTATGTCCATGTTTACCTCTATCTATTGGTAAATTAGTGGGTGTTTGGGAACGAGCAAATGGTAAATCTGCAAAATGCTCAATTACGCTTGATAATCTAACTGTAAAAGTGGAAATATTTCCTTTGTTGGAATATGTTTTTGAAGATGCAAATTAGGTCAACAATGGTTAATCTCTATAACCGATAGATGTAGACCCAACAATACCGGCGATAAGCCAAGTGATTGTTATGTCTTTGAATCCTAATCAAATGGCCTATGTTGCGATTGTCTCTACATTGATATTTGGGTCGATATTTGTTGGAGTTTCAGGGGTTTTACAAACCAGTGAAGGTTTGGGTAATTTCGAGAGCGCTGTAGAAGAAGATATTATCGGTGATGGGATAACTACCAATGAAGCGCTAGATCGTGATAACGATGGACTTGCGGACATATTAGAAGAAACTCAGTATGGTACTGATCCTCTTGATGAAGATACAGATGGGGATGGTATGTCGGATGGGTGGGAAGTTGAACACGGACTAAATCCCCTAGATGATGGTGAATCTGATCCGTTGGAACAAGATCCAGGTGAAGCAGATGTCCAAGACGCAGAGCAGGAAAATGAGACAGATTCATGGCCAGATCCTAATCAAGGACCTAATGGAGACCCAGATAATGACGGACTTACAAATCAACAGGAACAGGAATTAGAAACAGATCCTCAGCGTTCTGATACCGATAACGATGGTTTGAATGATAAGTGGGAATCTACTTTTATGACGGAAGTTGAGATTCCCGGCGGTTCATTTACCTTGTTTGATCCACTTAACGGAAATTGGGACTGTGTCCTGCTAACTGCAGATGTCAAATTAATATTGACAGAAAAATATAATCTAGATGAAAATACCCCAACATGGGAAGAACTTGGTAATAGTTTTGACCAACATTCATGTGACAATGTGTTGGATTTTGATAATGATGGTTTAGCAAATTTCCAAGAAGAAACATTTGGGACTAATCCTACTGCACAAGATTCGGATGGAGATCTACTCTCCGATGCAGAAGAGATTTCCAGTGTAAATCTACAGCTAACTAGGGCCGTTGGAATTTTCAAGAGTTTTGATAGAAATGGGCAAGATGTTTATCGAAATTGTAATGAACAAATTAGGGAAGATAATAGCCAGACATTTGAATTTCCAGCACCATTTATGGATAAAAACAATTCATGGTTCTACCTTGATGACGACAACGATGGTTTACTAAACGGTCCTTCTGACTGGGATTCTGATGGTGATGGTATGCCAGATGGGTATGAGTATTGTTACTCAATATACCCTGAACAAAACGTAATCTCAGCTCTAAAACTAACGTCGTTAGAACAGGGTAACGTACTAAGCCCGAGCAATCCATCTGATGGATTTTTTGATTGGGATGATGACGGTTTGAACAATCTGGAAGAATACGGTTCTGCAATTATTTTTGGGGCTGAAAATTTCACATCTCCGTGGCAAGAAGATACCGACCTTGATGG
>JAKMFF010000191.1 GCA_022425585.1 Candidatus Poseidoniaceae archaeon | reverse complement strand
AATAAGGAGTTCCTGGCAAAAACCCAGTGTTCACTCCAGCCTGACTCATCTTAGTACGATTTTCCTTGCTGGTATAATGTGAATGGTCAGCAGTATCTACTTTTAGTTCAGCTGCAAGTTCTCCGCCGCCACCATCTGAAAATTCATCAATGTGCATTCTTAGATTCATTCCATATGATTTTGCAGCATTGAGTATTTGTTCAGATTCATCGATGCCAAACCAGCCAGGTTCGCAAAACACATCAGCAGAACGCGCTAATTTCGTTTCTGCTACTAACGGTAATTGTTCGCTAATTATTTCCTCTGTGTAACTCTTCAGTGTATGATTATCTGGTATTGCATGAGCCCCAAGCCAAGTTGAATCAACCGACGGGGTCATGTAATCATCAGCTAACATCTTGGCAACCTTTAGCAACTTGATTTCTGAAGGAGTATCTAGTCCATAACCTGATTTTGTTTCAACATGAGTTGTCCCATTTCTTAATGACTTCAAGAGACGATGCTTTGAAATGTCAAATAATTCAGTTTGAGATAGTGATTTAGTAGAGTTTACTGTTGATACAATGCCGCCACCCATCTTAGCAATATCTGAGTACGTGTGTCCTTGTTGTTTCCACCTAACCTCGCGAGAACGGTCGCCACCCCAAACCATGTGGGTGTGAGAATCAATTAGCCCAGGTATTATCGCCTTTCCGTCAATATCAATTATTTTGACCTCTGCTGAATTATGTGATTCATAATCATCTAGAGCTTCATATGAATTACGGATTGCAGAAATTTCATTAGCGTCTATAATAATTGCTTTCCCTTTAGGGAATAACCATTTTTCATTTTCCATGTCATGGCCGACAATCGGTTCGTTCGAATCGACATGAACTATTGGTCCACAGTTGATTAGAACGGTCCTCATTATTACCCCCAATAGGTGAGGGTTCAAGAATAATGGCTTGTTAGGATTGAATGGCGAGATGACATGTGGACGCTAGGAATAGAGTCAACCGCGCACACTTTATCGTTTGGTTTAGTGGATGACAACGGCATCCCATTTCCTTCATCGTCAGCAACAATTCGACCAGAAAAAGGTGGAATTCATCCGCGAGAGGCTGCAGATCACCACAAAGACTGCGCAGCTAGTTTGCTTGCTAAGTTACTTAATGATAATTCATTATCCACAAAAGACATTTCGGCAGTTGCCTATTCTCAAGGTCCCGGCTTAGGGCCTTGCCTGCGTATTGGTGCTGCAATCGCTAGGGGTTTGTCAGCTAAGCTTGATACTCCATTAATTGGCGTCAACCACTGTGTTGCCCATATCGAAATTGGTCGTCAACAATGCGGATGCGACGATCCAGTTTTACTATATGTCTCGGGAGGTAATACACAAGTTATTGCACGATTAGAAGGTAGATACAGAGTCTTGGGAGAAACATTGGATATTGGTATCGGTAATATGTTAGATAAATTTGCTCGGGCTCAAGGAATCCCTTTTCCAGGAGGCCCAGTTATCGAAAAGTTAGCATCTGAATGGCTTACTGAGAACCCTGATTGTAACATGGATGGTTTAGAGTTGCCATACGCAGTTCGCGGAATGGATTTAGCCTTCTCTGGCGTACTTACTGCCGCATTAAGATTAGTCGAAAATGGTAAACCATTAGGTGCTGTTTGTTGGAGTCTACAAGAGCATGTATTTTCAGCATGCGTGGAAGTCGCGGAAAGAGCTCTAGCACATACAGGAAAGTCCGAATTACTTCTGGGAGGTGGTGTTGCCTGCAATACTCGATTACGTACTATGTGTGATTTGATGTGCTCTGAAAGAGAATCTTTTTCATACGCTCCGCCAAGAATGTATTGTATCGATAACGGCACCATGATCGCCATGCTTGGTTGGCTAGAACTGAATGCTGGAAGGGTTACAGAATTTGACTCGAGTGCCATAGATCAATATCTTCGCACCGACCAGACACCAATTATTTGGGCATAGTCCTAGCCAATGGTTTTAAGAGGCTTATTGTGAGGCCATAATGAGGGTAATTCAATGAATGGACGTAACAGACGCCGAAAGGATGTTCCCTTCAACCCATTTGCTCCAAATGCAGTCGCTGAGAGGAATCGACGTCAAGCAGAACGTGCGAAAGAAAAAAGGCGACAGGATGCACAAAATGTAGCGGGAACTACTACTCCTGCTGCTAATGACAATTCAAACAACAAATCCCTTGACGAATTGAGGAAAAAGGCCCAACAAAAACTAGGTGTTGAAGAACCAAAAGTCATAGTTGAACCTGTAGTACAAGAAACGGTAGTTGAGCCAACAAAACCTACTATTGTAAAAGAGGCAGTCATTGAACAACCAAAAACAATAGAAGTTACTGAATCTAAAGAAGCAATAGTAGAAGAAATAGTACCAGTAATTACTCAAAATTCGGAAGAAGATTTGGCTCCTAAAATAATAAAACCATCCCGCAATGAACGTTTAGCAGAATTAAAGCGTAAATCACAACAATCTAAAGATAACGCGAAAGCTAGGAAATCCTCTCTCCAAACAGAAAGTGTCACCGTTAATGATGGACTAATCAACAACACTGACGCCAATTTAGAAACAGAAGTTAGTGCAGGGAGAATTAACCCAAATAATTCAACGGTTTCCGATGAAAAAAATATCAATATTTTCAAAACCATCCAATCTGTTGACAAAAAATCTGCTGGTATATCCAAGAAGAAGCGCAAATCTAGGCGTATTGATAAAAAGGGCGGCGGCAGACAAAGAATGGAAAAGAAAATCAAGAAAGAAAAGATTCTCGAATTCAAATATGTCGCCAGAGATATTCTAGACAACCCAGATGTACCTGAAGAACATCGATCTAATATTCTTGGCCAAATTATCGCCAAGGGTGAGAGAATAAGTATCGAAGCTGCTCTTGAATTTATCGAACAGAAAAATCTTGAGCTTATTTTAACAGATGAAATATCTGATAAATTAAAAAGTGAAATAAAAAGTATAACAACAAGGAGATGAAATATATATGATAATCAAAGAAAATACCATAGCAAGCGTACATTATACAGGGACACTGCCAGAATCAGGAGAAACTTTTGATTCTAGTGAAGGCCGTGAACCATTAACATTCCTTGTGGGTCATGGCCAAATGATTCCAGGTTTTGAAGCAGAATTGATGGGTGCTAAAGTTGGTGACAAAAAGACCTTCACCCTTTCACCAGACAAAGCATATGGTCCAAGAGACGATGCTGCAATGCTACAAATTCCGCGAGCACAATTTGCCCAATTAGAAGAACAAACAAAATTAGAGGTCGGTTTTCAATTAGTGGCTCAAATGCCACATGGTCCCGCCCCTTTTACCGTTACTGAACTGTCAGAAGAATTCGTTTCAGCAGATTTCAACCATGCATTAGCAGGTAAAGAATTAACATTTTCTGTAGAAGTAATTGAGATAAGAGCTGCTACAGAAGATGAAGTAGCGC
>JAKMFF010000124.1 GCA_022425585.1 Candidatus Poseidoniaceae archaeon | reverse complement strand
CCTGGTTGACTGCTAAGACAGATACAACTTCAGTGGCCATAACAGTCTGTATAGGTGAACATTTTTGACTTCTTTCCATACGAGATTTGACAAACCACAATCAACTCGAGGTGTCATGGCGTGGGGGATTCCAGACAACCTTGAGTTCACTCCCAAGCAAGTTTTGCGATATTTTGATGGGCATATTGTTGTTGGAGTTGACGGTGAATTACAAAAAATAGACATTGAAGGAAACTTAGTTGGTCAACCAAAAAAACCATTCCCGACACCAATCAAGAGTGCTGCTATAATTGACAACATTCTCATAGCAACCTGGTTAGACCAAGAATTATTACTCGCAAGGATGGCTGCTATCGACCTGAACAATGATTTCCAACAAGGGGTTAACCGAGGAGATCTAAGAGTAAGGAAGACAATTGACAAATCAATTCATCCGCAAGGAAATAGTTGGTCACACGTACTTGACGCTGAACCTCTTTCACTTGCCGCCAATTCAAATTCATTCGGCTTCGTATTGTGGCGGAAAGGCATCTACAATCTATCTGTTGATGCTATTGAAAATTGGCGAGCCCCAGAACCAAGTTGGAAAAAACTAGCAAAAATTCCTCGAGCAATGGAAACAGTTAGCACTACCTGTGATGAACAATACTACGAAGTGTGGTCAAAAGGTGGTGGAATCATACGTTTTGATATCCAATCAGGTAAAACAGTTGATAGTAAAATTATACCTTTAGATGGCTATCTTGAAGGTGTATTCAAACATGGTGAACATTATTTATTACAATTAAATAACTCAGTTATCGCAATATATGAAGCAGGTGAGATAAAACTAACAGCCAAATTATCAGGACCAATAAATTACGCTGAGTGGAGTGAAAAGGAACAAGGCTGGCACATCGCAGGTTGGCGTGAATTAGCGTTTATATCAGCCAAAACCATGTCTAGAACACAACTGTCTGAAATTGCAGTCTACATTGACAGCAAAACGGGAATCTACCTATGTAATGATGGTACTTGGGGCATTATTGATGCCCAAGAAGAAGAGTAATTACTCGTCATTCATCTTTGTGTAGCCGCAACGACCACATGATATACGGTTCTTGTGAACTGCTAGGAATATTCCTGGCCCGCAACTTGGATGTGGGCAAAACTCTGCTTTGCGTTCTAGTTTACCGTCTTCGCCAACTGAGTATTTACTCCACTTGCCTGCTGAATTAGGTCCGTCTCCCATCACTCATCGCCTCCTTCTTCTGATGCAGCCTCTTCAGTCTTTTCCGCAGCTGGCTCGGCCTTGGCTGCTCTGAAAACCTCGTGTCGCTTGTGAATATATTCTGGTTCTACTTTCATTGACTCTGCATCCCCATAAATGTAAGCGAGACCTGTAGTCAAAGGTTGACCGAACCTTGTGTTAGTGTATTTGATAACGATATGTTCTGGATTTGACTTAGGCTCGAGAGTCTTAACTAAATCCATTACATCTTTCCTTGAAGGTGTTGCTTTTCCGCTATGTCGCATACTGAAGTTAATCTCTATACGATTCAATAATTTGTTTTCCATTCTATCAACAATTTGCATTTTTATTCACCTCATCTAGTGTTTACCTTTAGGGCGTATTTGCCAGGTCTATCGACATTCAATCGCTTAGCAATTTCTGAGCGTTCAGGATTCATTATAATGACATATCCTTGCCAATCTGTAGTAACTTGTGCTGTAGGGCAACGATTGCATTGGGGGATATCTTTTTTCTTCTCTGGATCTGGAAGAATCATGCTACATTCAGCACATGCGAAGGGATTTTTTGCCATATTTTACACCTCACTCATTGTTATCTTCTTCAATCCAGTTATGGCATCCTAGTCCTGGTTGCTTACTTGTAAGACCAATCTTGGATCTACGTGGATCGCTGGTATCTGGTGAAAGGGAAACTATTCTTGCTCGTATTGAATCACCGATTGAAAGTCTGCGACCGGTTTGCTTTCCTTCAATCCAGCCCATTCCAACGTTTGCATCAACACTGTCTTCCATAATCTGAGATTTGTGCAATAATGCTTCCATTGGACCGATTCTAACGAAAGCGCCAAATTCATTGACCTCTGAAATTACTCCTTCAACAACTTCGTAATCGTCCATACAGAACAAAACTGCGTCGAATTTAACTCTCTGATAGATTGCTCCATCACCGTGAATAATTCTTCCACGACCTAGAGGTGTATGGTTAGAAGTAACCAAGACGAATCTGTTGTCATCATCAAAACGACCCTCAAAGGCGGTCATTGAGAGTCTGTCGATGTGTTGGTCTAGTGATTGACCTTTGCGCATGTATTCCGCTGGAATACGGATTGTATCCTCTTTTGTTACGATTTTGTACATCATTTCACATCCTTTGACCGATTCAGAGGAATGAGGGAAGAATAGCATGCTATCCTGTCCTTCACCGGTATCACCTCGGGATAGAATCGACCGTAGTCATTCTGTCCACCGACGACCCCTATTTAATTGAAACGGAATTAATTACACTCCGGACCACTTTGGAATTTTGCAAATATACCTAAATTCGATGCAAAAACTGTTCGAACTGCCATAAGTCATAACAACCCCATTGACCCACCTACAAATGATGTCATCTGCTACAGACTTAGACAAGTGGCGAGTTAAGACGTCATTGTTCCTAGTCCTGATACTGTTTTTGATGCCTTTGTCAAACTTCCATTCATCTACTAATGAGGTATCTGAATTACCAGAAAAACAGCATTCAATGGTTATCGATGTAGAACCTTGGGACCCAGTCGACCAACCATGGGGCCAATATGGACGAGTCCCCACGCACAATGGCTCTATGCCAATCCATTCGCCCGATGGCGGTCCTGGAACTGGCGATGTTGCTGATGTGACTACTTATGGAGTGATTGACACACCTACGGTTAATTGGGTTGCATTAGATGACTTAGATGGGGCTGACACATATGGCTCGATTATCGGTGACTTCTCTGCTTCAGTAACCTCTACACCAGCATCGGTAGAGAGATGTGGCCAGGGCGAATTATTCGCAGTCATCATATCAAGTGATACAGGAACTAGTACCATGAGTATAGTCACTGGAGATGATGCAAAAATTGCTTGGGAAGTAGAAATAGGACAAACTGAAACTATCCGTTCAACTCCTATGTTGACCGATATTAATGAAGACGGTAAACCTGAGATAATCCTCACATACGATACAGAATCTGCCTTTGAAATTGAGGTTTGGTCCCCTGAACTAAGTTGTACAGAATCCGGCTGGGTTAAATCGGGGCACGAAAATGAAAAATTGTGGTCAATGAGTGACTCAGATTACAGCATAGGTATTAGCAGTCCACACTTTCCAACTTCACAAAGTGATCATAAATCGATAACTCAACCACTAATTGCTGATTTAGACTTAGACGGAGATGCTGAGTTAGTAGTAGCATTGGTAGACCGGAATTCAAACAACCCTACGGTTACCGCACTATCGCTTAGTACTTCCACGCCCACCGAATTCGATTGGGAAGTGGTACTAGACAGGGGGACGCACCCTTCTGACCCTGCTTGGGGTATGCTTGATGATGATACAACAGCGGTTGTATTGACCACTATTGATTCCAACTCCGGAAACATGTGGATATGGCGCATTGATGGAGCGACTGGTTCACTGGACTGGGATAGTGTTTCAGTTGATGGTACAGATTCTGATTCAGATGCACCACGGTTGCGTTTACCAGGCCCTGTGGTAGTCCAACTTGATTCAGATAGTGCTCCTGAGATGATACTAACTATCCCAACCGATTCTAATGGTCGTACTTCTGGTAATGGCGCTAGGTTCGTGGCAATGGAAATGACTTCTACCGATGAAATATTTGAATTCCGAACACCAAATGGATATGCTGACGCTCAACCGTTACCAATTGATACAGATAATGACGGAATTCATGACCGACTCTGCTGGGTAACATGGTATTCAGAGTCTAGTATCAATTTCAATCGAATAGGAATGGCAGGGTGCCATGATATTTCCGAAGACCCACCAATAAGAGAATGGTCCAAGGATATGCAAAGAGGTAGCGGTAATGATAATGATGAAATTGCTGTTGCTCCACCAATTTGGATGGACATAAATGATGACTCAATGCCTGACATAATTGTACCATTTGGCAAGCGTCTATGGGCATTTGATGGAGTGGATGGTACCTCTTCAGAAGTATCTGACGGTTGGTCATCACCTCTTAGCATGCCCCATCGAGTTTGGTCTGCCCCTGCTGTAGCAGATATGGATAATGATGGAACACTAGATATCTTGATTGGTGATACACTAGTATCTCAACATATAGCTGATTTTGCCCCGCTAAGTGACAATCGAGGAATAAGTTTCAATCCAAGTCAACCCGACCCAGGAGATTTAGTAACGGTTACTGGGCAATTTAGTAACACAGGAACTTTGGATAACCAAGATGACTTGGATGTCGCCATCTTGCAAAATGGCAATGAAATATCACGACAGAGATTTAGCGATGTTGAACCAGTAGCACCTTCTGGGAATGGTGGACCATATACATTCAGTGTAGACATTGTAGCACAGTTAGGAATTCACACATTTGAGCTAATCATTGATGTCAATGCTAATTTATCTGAATCACGAAAAGACAACAACAACGCAACTATCGAACTGTTAGTGGTTGAACCATATGCTGCTCAAGTTGATATTCCAAATAATATTCCTCGAATCAATCCTGGTACCAGTGAAATAGTCAGTATATCGATGCTATCAACAGGTTCTCGTACAGTGGACTGGACTTTAACTTGGGATGATTCAAATCTTCCTGATGGCTGGTCTATTAATCCTGATATTAATCAGAATCTAAATCCAACATTAGTGCCCGGGATTGGAAATGATGTTGACTTTGTTGTATCAATTCCGCAATCAGCTCTTGGTGATGACAATTCATATGTAATAATGACATTGACCTTAGACCTTGACCAGAACATCACATTTGATACAATCCTACCACTCGAAGTACTCAGAACGCGAGGATTGACAATCGTTGGACCTAGTGGCCTAGATAGCACCTCAGGGTATGGTAGGCCTGGAGATATAGCCACTGCTTGGATGATGGTCGAAAACCTTGGCAATGCCTATGAATCAACCACATCAATAGATTGGACTGCTCCCTCATGGGGAGGAACTCCAACCTTACATGATCAATCAGGCACGGAGATTTTCTCACTAAATTTAGCACCAGGTGAGCAAAAAGAATTGTTTGTCCACCTCAATACACCGCAGAATATACAGTTGAGTTCGGTAACTACGTCCACTATGACCATGTGTATCGGTAGTGGTGCAGATACATTATGTGAAGAATTATTTGTCAATCTTACTGCAGTTGCTGTGACTATTCAACCCACCCATCAAAGAACTCTACCTAATCAAACATTAACTTGGCAGGTTGAGGGAACAATCCCAAGTGATGGAAAAATTTCATGGAATACTGCTTCAGCAAATATGATTCATACAAACTGGGTGTGGAATACTGACGGCGATTTGAATATCAATGGTAGCAATATCGAAGTCAGTGGTCCTGTCGATGCACCGTTTACCGGGAATATATATCTTGAACTACCTGTTAACGCTATACCACAGAGGCATTATTTCCAAACTAGTTCACTCAATGACCCAAATCATAACTTGGATTTCACTTTGCAAGTTCTGCAGGTGTTTAGAAGCGATGCAACAATATTGCAACCAATCCCCAACCAAGTTGGAGAGCCTGTAGCATTGTTTGTAGAATTAACTAACCAAATCCTACTGAGATTAGAAAATCCCGGCAATGGAGAAGATGAATTCTTGTTAACCGCAGAAGTAGTAGAAAGTAGCGAAATGAGTAGCCCTCCAATTGTAGAATTTACCACATATAACCCGCAAAGAATACTCGGGCCGTTAGCAACTACAATTGCTACTGTTGATGTTATACTGTCTGAAGACACACCAGCACAAGAACCATTTACGCTTCGTTTCACATGGAATTCGCTTGGTGATGAGACCGTTTCTACAGTAGTTGATTTGTTGATTGAGGCTGAACCAGACCATAACTGGGATGCTTCGTTTAGCCAGGGAGTTACCCATCAGGTAATGCCCACAGAATTAGTTAACCTAGATTACCAAGTGATTAACACAGGCAATGCAATAGATGATTTGATTGTTAAACCGAACTTTGAGGTCACATATTTTGGACAGGACGACAGTGTGTGGTATGCCGAGGAAATGAATTATTCACAAATCGGAGTAAATGAGAGTGTAAATATGCAACTACAATTCACCACTCCACACAATGCTTGGGCTGGAACAACTGCTGAACTAACATTACAATTGTATTCTGATGATTTATTGGTCGACAACATCTCACTAACGTTCAATGTCATTCAAGTCTCGGGTTGGAAGTTGAACCTAACTGATACCAACTTAGTAATAGATCCTGAAGGACAAAACCTTACTTTGAATGTTGAACATTTAGGTAACCTTGCTAGGCAACCATGGTATACCAAAGCTGGCGATGGTTGGAACATCACAGTTCCGCAAAATGGGGTCGAGGTTGACCCTTATAGCGCCTCAACTGTTACTATCTTTGTCAATCCGCCAGAAAATGCAGGTGCGGGTGAAGTAGGTGTTTTGAGGTTAAGAGTTTCAGATGGTGATGGTTCAGGTCAAACCATACAAGAAATACCAGTAAGAGTAGGTACATCACCAAATATTGAATTACATTCAAAGGGATTTTGGGCAGTTAATCAATCCAGTGATGGAATGCCCACTGCTTGGCTTGTCAATTCAGGAAACGACATTGCCGTAGTTGACATATCTGTGTCGGGAATTCCGAATGGCTGGACGATTAACTCTCCCCCAAATATGGTCATCTCACCGGGGCAAGTCATAGGTATACCAATCAGTTTAGCACCAGATAGTAATTGGGATAAATCGCCTATTACAGCAACCATAGAGATTGTTCATCCAATAATTGGCCTTCAGAGCATGACACTTTCTGTCGAGGAATCCAGCTTCATCTTTGAATCAACACCAGTAATATCTGGCGTGAGTGGCGATACAAGGTTGATTGATGTGTCAAATACCAATGTTTCTCAAAATTCGCAGATAACAATTTTAAGCGAAAATTTAGTAGTTACACTATCTAATGAACTGCAAAACATATCAATAATCAACGATAATAGTGGACAAGAATACTACATTCATTCCGCTGGCTACCAGTTACCACTATTTTCCGCTTCATGTACGTTTGACACAAATTCAATGGAACAGTTAGGTATGACCGCGTTATCTGCTAAAGTTGCGTCATGTAGCTTAACAGCAACTCAAAATGAACGATTTAGCGGGTCGGTTTTACTAATTACCAGCATGGGAGAATATGTATCTTTAGAAGAAGCACAGTTTTCAATACCGGCTAACACATCTGAATCTTTTTCAGTTAATTCCAGTAATTGGCAACCGGATGCTGGTGAAATTACCCTAACTTTATTGATTATCGATTCGTATGGCAGACAAATTGAAACTACTACTAAAGAGGTAATTGCTAGGAGTAGCGGGTGGAATATTGGCATCGCTGAACTTAGTGCAAATGGCGACATACGAGTGTCAATTGCTAGAGAGTCATACCAACGTCTAGTTGGGGTAACTTGTTTACTCACTGTCGAATCACCAGGCAGTAATTGGGAAGGTGAAACCCAAATTATTGACCTTGGTGGTATAGATTATGCACCAATTATAAAGATAGATGACCCCGGTGTTTTAGACAAAGATGACGTGGTTAAGGCAGATTTGAGTTGCATTATTCCTTACGATATCGATGACAATCCAGATGATGATACTGCTCAAACATTTTTCAAACCCACAGAAACTAATCCATTAAAAGATTCAGACCTTCTTACGGGAGTTTTAACTGCAGTTGTAGTGATATCATTGGCCTATTTTGTTGGATTATTGAGTAATAAAAAGCCGACGAAACCAACCCAAACCAAACAAGGAAAAATATCATCAAGTACGATAGATGAAGTGGTACCAGAAATCGAGGAAGAGGACATTACCACTGATATTGATGATTTCAGCCTAGAACTTGAGAATGAGATAGATAGTTCTGAGCCAATTGATATTGATGAGGCGCCACCTAGTGAGCCTATTCCTGTTGCCGAGGATGATCATACTGCATCAGGTAGACTTGCATCACTCAGAGATGAAATGTCGGTTGATGACAAACCAAAAGATACTAGACCATTAGGGGACAGAATGGCTGATTTCTTTAATGATTAATTGCAAGGTATTAATTTAGTCGGCGCAATCCGCAAGCCATGGACCTAGACCAAGCCAATGGCTCCACAACAGCATTCTATACTTTACATTCTTGTGATGGCGACATTGCTGGGGAATTAGCTGCTATTTTGTCTGATGATTCATCAGCAAAAGAAGCAAATTGGCAGCGATTGTTAGAGAACCGCACCTCTATACGTTCTAGATTAATTCAGCAGGGCCTAACCGAGCCATTAATACTACAAGAGTTGACTTGGGATGATTCTATGTTATTGTTTACCTGTGCTATCCATTTGGATGAAGAAGGTAAACCGATGACAGTTGGAGAAAACCTAACTAGAGAGCGTTTTGGTAGATTTCCATATGGTAATGGTTCGTTAATCGAATACGTACTGGAATATTTACGACCCAACAGCAGAGTTAAAAATTCAAATGAAGCATTTTCTAGAACCTTAAACTTACTAAATAAGTTAAACTCGTTTAATACTCTAGAAAATTATGACACGCCTCGGTATCACGGTGGTAGAGGTG
>JAKMFF010000187.1 GCA_022425585.1 Candidatus Poseidoniaceae archaeon | reverse complement strand
TGACGGTAGCCAATCTACTACGCAATTATTTGTTAATGTATTAAATCAAATTCCTGTAGCAGACTTCATTGTAAGGATTACAGAGAACGGCGAGACTTCAGCTATTGACTTTAGAGCCGAGGATGGTTTTGTTGATGTGCCATACACATTTGATGGAATCTCTTCTTATGACATAGATTCAACTACTGGCGATTCTGCTGGATTAATTTATAATTGGTCATTTGGTGGTGATGAATTCAGTGAAAATGCCATTACTACATACACCTTCACCGAACCTGGAATCCACGAAGTATCACTATTTGTGACGGATGAAAACGGTGCGGATAGCACAATTAAGAAAATCATTGTTAGAGTTCAAAACCCACTGCCAATAATTTCCGTTCAAATATTGGACGGATGGGTCGATGGACAACAAATGGACAAAAACACCCCTCGTCCAGAAGGTTTCTTACCTGATTCTTGGACTCACACCTTTGATGAAGCAGAAAATACCTACACAGCCCCTGATTTGATGCTATATTTTGACTCAGAGGGTACAAGAGATGGGGATCGGAGGTATGAGGGCAAATACTCTCCTGTAAACGATGAAAATAATGATCAATGGAATGGTATTGTAGAATATACTTGGGATTTCGGTGATGCAACACCACTATCAAAACAAGCTTCGCCATGGCATTATTATGATACACCAGGGACCTACACTGTTACGCTAACTGTTAGGGATTCATACGGGACTGGAGACGTAAGTAAGCAAATCTTTACTATAGTCGTTGATGAGCCGCCGGAAATTAATAAGATTGAAATTCCAGATGATATAATTATTGAGGAAAAAGCCTATCTAAGCGCAAATATTACTGATTTTGAAGTCGCTAACAATATCCTATTATATCGTGACTTGAATATCGAAGATGGGTCATTATTCGACCGAGATGAATCGCTAAATCCCGATCTTGTAGTAAGATGGGATATTGACATTTACAAGGACACAAACAAAAATGGAATATTGGAAGATGACTACATTACTCCTCAACCTAACGCAGTTAATTATCGAATTGAGAGTTTGTGGAATGAGTCGGGCAGTTATACTATCATTGTTGAAGCATGTGACAGTTTAGGGATATGTACCTCTATGGAAGAAACCTTGCAAGTTTCACCTAAACCAGACCCTGAACCATCATTATCAGACTTTGAACTAGAAGATTGGACTTCATGGGTTAAAGATGCAGGCTCTGATCTTGCGACCTACATTGCATTAATTGCCGTTGCCTTGATTTTAGGCTGGTTAGTATTGAGGGAATCATCAGAGTTAGAAGATGAGGCTAAACAAGCTGCAGAAACATACACCGATGTGGAGCATGTTGAAGTCCAAGGTGGCTTGCTTGGTATGGACCAACATACTCCTCCACCGGCCCCGGGGATATTATCTAAAGAAGAGCGTAGAAGTGAAGATAGCGGTTACGTAAGGCCATTAAGAAGAAGAATTTGATAGTTACAATATAGAACTGGTTAGTAGTGGCAGGAATGGTGGTAAGATATGAGTAAGAAAGTAGTAATCTTCATGATACTAGTTTTCATGGTGCCTATGTTTGCTACTGGTGCCCCTAATTATTCTCTAGTAGGTAATGCGTCCGCTGCTGACGCTTGTAATGGAGATATAGAGCCAGTGTTGTGGAATCAAACTGTTGGAAGATCTGCTTTAGTGCCGCATTATAATTATTATGACATGTATTGGGGATTTGGCGATTATGATGATGATGATAAAAGGGGTAGGGATCATGAGTCACAACAATTTCCATCCGAGGCAAGGGAGCCTACTGAACTGAACCCCGAAGAAGAGTGGATGTATCGATACTGGGATGCAGGTTCTAAACTAGAGCCGCTTACTTCTAATCATCATGCTACTATGTTAGTAGGCAATGATAGTATAGGTGCATTAAGAGTTAATTTATCTGCGCAGCATCGTACAACTATCTGTATCTCTCTACAATCTCTAAATGAAACAGACAATGACTATTCAGCCGATGTTTATTTGATGACTACATCAGAATATGAACGTTATACTGAATTGTATTATTCTTATCATTCTGAAAAAAGTTTATATTGGGATATAGCTGAATCATTAAGTGAAGTTTCTCCAGAATGGCGAAGTATGGATTTCACAGGCTGGAGAACTTACCGAGATGCACACCAATATGAATCGGTTGATGAGATTAATTTCGCACTAAATCTAGACGGTCCAGAATCCTATACTCCACTATTTGGCTCCGAGCAGTGGCAAAATTTCTACATAGTGATAGATACTTGGGATAATAATCATGATAGTGATTCTCCAGCACCAGGAGTTGTAACTGCAGCTGATGTAACAATTATAACAACTGAGCGTTCATTTATTTTGCCAAATTATACTGTTGCATTGGCCTTTTTGCTAATGATGATTGGCGTTGTAATATTCCCATTCATTTTGAATGCTAGATATATGAAATCAGGTATGGAGCAAGCGGAAAATATGCCAAATAGTGGCCTAGTTCCTTCTTTGGAGCGGCCAGCAGAATTGCCGCCTATAACGGGTGATGAGCAGTCAGAAGAGCAGAAATCTTATCCTAGCATAGAACCCGATATTGAAACTTAATCAGTATTCCATCAGTGCCCATGCATCTCTAAGGTCTCTGACATTTATCAGTCCCTTGTCTGATAGTCTGAAACTATTCTGCATTGTTGCGTAAACCATTTCTTGGCCGAGTACTGGTGCGTGGAGGCGAACCCAATCGCCACCATTTCCTAGTCCCATTAAGCAGTGATTTGACTCCTCTCCAACTAGTGAACTTGCCGCTTCAAGGATTTGCAATGCATCTCTATGGTTGCTTACAAAGGAGCAGAATTTAACGATATCTCCGTTATCCTTATTCTCCTTTACCAAATTTACAATCTCTTCAGCATTAGGTGTTGCTTTTGTTTCGTGAATCGAGGCAATTACTTTTGAGTTTGATTTCTCAGCAGACTTCATTAGTTTATTCCTGTCTTTGGTGTCAATCGATAATTCAATGTCGACAAATGTTACATCTGAATGGATTGCTTTTTCCAGAATTTCCAGTCTTTGTGATTCGTTTCCTGCGAAGAAACCACCTTCTCGAACAGATCTAACGGTAAATACTACGGGTACCGGGATTCCATCCTTTAACTTTGAAATGGCAGCATCGATATCGATTTCTGAAAAATCTTTCACGCCCCATTCTTCGATGGGTGGTATCTTGGATATTTCTTCTCCGTCGTCATTAACGGAAGTTATTGGTTCCGGCTTATTTAGATATAATTTGTCAAACCTTACCTCGACATAATCTGCACCTGCAATATTTGCTCTTGTTGCTTCATCAATCATCTCTTCTACAGAGATTGCTTCAAGCGACACACATACTTTCGGTTCAGCCATGACTTGGCCAATTAGGAGTCGTTATTAATGCTCACGGCTGTAAATTCTTTCCAAAACTCTCTGTTTCGTCATACTGAGGTGGTTATTTTTGTCTAATAATCAGCACTAAAAACACTCCAATTGCAGTACCTTAAAGTACCCCCTTCTCCGATTTCAATTGGTAGGGGAGGGGACAAGTAGTATTCGTTAGACAGCGGCTCATTTACGGGCAAAAAAAGCGAAAATATAACCCTACAAAATACGAAATGAATTTATTCAATTCTTTACCATGAGGTGAACCAACAATGAGTGACGATTATAGTGCATCAAGCATACAAGTATTAGAAGGCCTTGAGGCCGTTAGAAAACGCCCGGGGATGTATATCGGAGACCCCCATGATGGTTCCGCATTACACCACTGCATCTGGGAAGTAGTAGACAACTCAGTGGACGAACATCTTGCAGGGTATAATAACAAGATCGAAGTGGTAATAAAGCCAAATGGAGTGCTGTCTGTTAGAGATTTCGGCCGTGGTATACCTGTTGGCCTACATGAGGAATTTGGAATTTCTGCTGCAGAAGTGATAATGACTAAACTCCATGCGGGCGGTAAGTTCGATAACAGTTCATACAAAGTGTCAGGAGGGCTTCACGGCGTAGGTGTTTCAGCAGTGAATGCAGTTTCAGAGTGGATGGAAATCACTATTCATAGAGATGGCAAGGTGCATCAACAAATGTATCATGCTGGTGTCCCAGCAGCGCCTTTGAAGATAGTTGGCGATTGTGATGATACTGGGACGATTATTGCATTTAAGCCGGATTTGACCATATTTACCGAAATTGTCGAATTCGAATTTGACCAAGTAGATACTAGGTTGAAGGAGACAGCCTTCTTGAATGCTGGACTTGAGATTGTAATTTCTGACGAAAGAGAAGAAGAACACCATACAGTAAAACATCTCTATGAAGGCGGTATTAGTGAATTCGTCTCTCAACTAAATATCTCTAGAGAAGCTATGCACCAAGAGGTGATTGTTATTTCTGGCGAAAAAGAACTAGAAATAGGGACAGTGACAGTAGACCTCGCTTTGCAATGGTCAAGCGCCTTTAGCGAATCGATTAGATGCTACACTAATATCATCCGAAACAAAGACGGTGGTACGCACATGTCGGGGCTTAGAACTGCCCTAACTAGCAGTTTGAACTCATATGCCAAGAAAAAGAATTTATTGAAAGGCGAGAGTCTTTCTGGTGACGACGTTAGAGAAGGCCTTACTGCAATTGTCAGTGTAAAGCACCCTGATCCATCTTTTTCTTCACAGACTAAAGATAAACTGGTAAGTAGTGAAGTTACTGGAATTGTTCAAACGATTGTTTATGAGAAACTCGGAGAGTTCTTTGAAGAAAATCCATCAGTGGCCAAAATCGTCATTGAAAAAGCGTTATTGGCGTCTAAGGCTAGAAAAGCAGCGCAAAAAGCTCGAGAACTGACTCGAAGGAAAGGTGTTCTAGAAGGCGGAGGTCTGCCAGGTAAACTTGCTGATTGCCAGTCTAGGGATCCATCTGAGTGCGAAGTATACTTGGTAGAAGGTGATTCTGCCGGCGGTTCTGCTAAGACTGGCAGAGATCGTAGAATACAAGCAATTCTTCCACTGAGAGGAAAAATACTCAATGTAGAAAGACAAAAGAGGAATATTGTGAAAGTCTTCCAAAACCAAGAGATTCAAACAATGATTAGGGCATTGGGTGCGGGAGTTGGAAATAATCCCGAAGATGAGGGTTCTTTTAATCCAGAAAAATTGCGCTATTCTAAGATAATAATTATGACTGATGCAGATATTGACGGGGCTCACATTCGAACCCTAATGCTGACTTTCTTGTGGAGATTTATGCGTCCGGCAATTACGGATGGGCACGTCTACATTGCACAACCTCCGTTGTACCAACTTTCCAAGGGCAGAGTTAGCAAATATGCCTTCAGCGATGAGGAAAGAGATTCCATAATCGAGGAATTAAAAGCAGGCAATCCATCAGCAAAAATCGGAGTGCAACGTTACAAAGGTCTTGGAGAAATGAATCCAGAACAATTGTGGGAGACTACCATGGATCCCGAAACAAGAACCATGCTGAAAGTTACCATTAGAGATGCAGAAGAGTCAGATAGACT
>JAKMFF010000115.1 GCA_022425585.1 Candidatus Poseidoniaceae archaeon | reverse complement strand
ATATCGATCTAGAGATGGAGAGATTGAGAATCTATCTGAAGAAGAACAAGATGATGAAGAAATGTTCGCTTGTGAAATCTGTGATGGATTGGTAAAAGAAAGCGATTCAGAATGCCCTCACTGTGGTGCGGTATTCGAAAATGATGCTGATGATTTTGAAGAACCCAGTCCAAGGCAAGCACCAAAATCTCCTTCCAGAGGCGGTCCACCAAGAGGTCCATCCAGAGGTGGCCCACCCGGCGGCCCATCCAGAGGTGGCCCACCCGGCGGCCCATCCAGGGGCGGCCCACCCGGCGGTCCATCCAGAGGTGGTCCGCCTGGCGGACCATCTAAGGGACCAGGAAGATCACCTCCATCAAAATCACCACCAACCAAGAAACCGGGACCACCAGGTGGCTCATCTAGAGGACCTCCATCCGGTGGTCCGAAAAGCGGTCTTCCCAAGGGACCTAAACGTGGCCCTCCTAGATGATGAGGGTTACTTTTGGGCACTGAAAATTTACCAGAATTTGGGGCTATAAGATTCAATGGCAAATTGAGGCCTTCACAAATCGCGGCTGCTTCAATAATTGAACCTGAACTAGATCAAGAAGGTAAGCACTTACACATAGTTGCTCCACCAGGTTCCGGAAAAACAGTACTAGGTCTGTATGTTTGGTCTGACTTGGTAAGAAAGCCGACCTTAGTCCTCTCTCCTAACTCAGCAATTCAGGCACAGTGGGCAGCACGAACCGATCTTTTTGATTTAGATGGGAAAGATGAATTTATTAGTACTGATCCAGCAAACCCTGGTTTATTGACCAGTCTCACATATCAGTCAATAACTATGCCAAAGCGGGGAGGAGATAATCTAGACGAGGCTGCAATTGAACTTTGGATAAAGTCATTAATAACTAAAAAAGAGGCAATCGATGATGAATCTGCTCTTGCTTGGATAAATGATTTACAGCTGAAAAACACCAAATATTTCCAAGATAGGATATCGGTCTATAGAAAAAAGGTTAGAGATGATTTCTCGGAACATGGTAACGCTTTATGGACTCTAAGTGAATCATCGAGAAAAACCTTAGAGCGATTAAAACAAGTTGGTATCGGTTTGATAATCTTGGATGAGTGCCATCATTTACTACACCATTGGGGTAGAGTTCTTACAGAGGTAAGAGAGTACTTCGATAATCCAATTGTCCTTGGCCTAACAGCAACCCCGCCGGATTTTGAACATTATGATGAGATTGATTCTAAAAGATATCAAGAATTCTTTGGTGATATTGACTATGAAGTTCCGGTGCCGGCTTTAGTAAGAGACTCAAATCTAGCTCCTTACCAAGACCTGGCTTATTTTGTTAGGCCATCACAAAATGAATTAAATTACGTTGCACAGGTTGATGAAGAATTCAAGGAAATACTCGATGATTTACACCAAGAACAAAATTATGATGGTGCTATAGCACCAATTAATAGATGGATCTTTAATGCTCTTGATGAAAGAAAGTCCCCAGGGGGTAAGGAGGAAGATTGGAAACAATTTGCCAAGAGAAACTCTGCGTTTGCCGATGCTGCTAGGGCTTTTTTGATTTACACAAATGGTGATTTGCCAGTAGGGGTACCCCATCCACCAAGCCACCTTTTAGAGAATTTTCAAAATAAGCTGGCAATACTAAGGCCAGTATTAGACCGCTATGTAAGACATGGATTACGCAGAAGTGAAAGTAAATTGGACCATGAAAAAGCAGACTTGGTTACTCAAAGGTTGCGGATGTTAGGCACTCAAATAACTGAAACAGGGATTCGTCCTTGCGCCTCACCAGTCGGCAGGATAATGGCCTATGCATCATCAAAAACAAAGGCAATATCTACAATTCTAAGTTCTGAAATGCAAGCATTAGGCGGGGATATCCGAGCAGTGATAATAACCGATTTTGAGAAAACATCCGCCACGACTTTGGTCGAAGGGGTGATGGATGATGAAGCTGGTGGCGCAGTTGCAGCATTTAGACAAGCAGTACGATGCGATAATGTAGATTTACTAAATCCGATTTTGATGACAGGTAGTACAGTACTTGTTGATGATGACCTTGCGGAAGAATTCCTTACAGCAGCAAATAATTGGATAAAAGAAAGAGACCTAGCAATAACTTTGAACGATGAGTTAAGAGGGGATTATCATGAAATTATTGGTAAAGGCAAGGACTGGATTCCCCGACATTATTCGCTAATGATAACTGAGTTTTTCCAATCAGGCATTACAAAGTGCCTAATTGGAACACGTGGTCTTCTTGGAGAAGGTTGGGATGCATCCAAAATCAATGTGTTGATTGATTTGACCACTGTTACAACAAGTATGAGTATCAATCAACTGAGGGGTCGCTCAATAAGATTAGATAAAACCTGGCCGGAAAAAGTTGCCAATAATTGGGACATAGTTTGTTTAGCGGAAGAGTTCACCAATGGCTTTGCTGATTATGACCGGTTCAAGAAAAAGCATAAGCAACTGTATGGTGTATGTGATGATGGTGCAATTGAGAAAGGCGTTGGCCATGTTCATGCAGCATTTACTGAGGCTGAGCCAGAAGGAGTAAGTGAGGGAATGTCAGCATTCAATGAAGATATGTTGCGACGTAGCCGGAATAGATCTCATCTCAGAGGATTATGGGGGATAGGCCAACCATTTAATGCAAAACCAACCTCAGCAATCGAAGCTAGGTTAAGTACTGGTTTTGGTGGCGGATTTAAGTTTGGTAGAGAAAAATCACCTTGGACTGACGAATCTCTAGTAAAAGCCATTTCACTTTCAATAATCAACAGCCTCATCCATCTTGGAATGGTTTCGAGGAATTGTCGAGCAGATGGTGGTAATCGAGGAGGTGGCTGGGTACGCTTACATCTCGAGAATGCTACTGAAGACGAGAGTGCATTATTTACTGCCTGTTTAGAGGAAATACTTGGACCATTAGACAAGCCAAGGTATGTTATTTCCCGTTCTTCCAAATTTATTACCGATACATGGTTATCAAAACTCATGCCTGAAGTTATTGCCAAGTTTTTCAGGCCAGTAAAAGACAAACTAGTAATGTACCACACCGTTCCCAAAATTCTTGCTGCATCATCAGAAAAGGCGGAAATCTTCCAGCGATATTGGAATCAATTTGTCAGCCCATCAGAGTTATTTTACGCAAGAAGTAAAGATGGTAAAATGAGAGTTGAAATCATTAAAGCATCTACGATGATCCCTCAAAATTCTTTACACAGAAAAGAAATATTCCTATGAACATGCCTTGCACATAATGCTCTTGCCACTTTCACAATCACCACAGAATCGTTTTCGACATTTGAAACATCGAAAATCAAATGCAGATACAGGCTTTGAACAGTTAGGGTCTGCACAAATTTCATCAGAGTTTCCTTCATTTATTGCAACACCCTCTGAAACATTATCCCAAAAGGTTGAATCTAATTTTTTGGATTTATGGTTAGATGATTTTGTAACTTGTGAAGGAGAATCTATTACTTGGTTACTTAATCCCAAAGTAGACATAACAAACTGATTTTGAAAAAAAGGCCGTGCTGCCTTTCGTCCGACATTGAACAAACTTGAATATGTCTTGATAGCATCTTCAACGGTAGTTACAGTTACTCCACTTGATTGTACTTTAGCAACTATTGATTTGTAATGATAATACCGGTAATCATTAGTGTGTTGATTATTTTGGAGTCTAACTCTTCTTGCTTCCTGTTTTGGCCCCGAAATTTCCATAATCCCGACGCTAACAAGTATTTGACAAAATAATGCAAAACCAACAAAACAAGATAAAGTGAGCCATAATCCTGGATTAACAGGATCACGATAAGACTGTGTGATTA
>JAKMFF010000107.1 GCA_022425585.1 Candidatus Poseidoniaceae archaeon | reverse complement strand
CATCGAAAAGGTGGCGTTGGGCCAGGTAGATATCCAGTAAAGGCATCAAAAGCAATAATTAAATTGATTCAAAGTGCTATGGACAATGCTCGACACCAATACGAAGATATTGATGCTGAAGAGATGGAAATCACTCACATTGCTGCACACAGAGGACAAATTCGTCGTGGATGGATCCCTCGGGCTAGAGGCCGTGCAACACCATCTAACCACTACCAAGTCAATTTGGAAATATTCCTAGAAGACTTCAACACGGTTGAAGACGAATTGGAGGATGAATTCTGAGGTGAATATCATGGCTGGAAAACAAAGTGTACTTAGAACAATCGTCAACAGAAATGTTGAGAGACAACTGGTCAAGGAATTCTTGATGGAAAATACCAAATCAGCAGGATTTGGTGGATTAACCATCAGCAGGACTCCTAGTGGTACTAGTGTAGAGATTAGAGCAGAAAAGCCGGGAAGAGTAATCGGTAAGCGAGGAAAAATAATCAACGAACTCCAAAAGAGGTTAAATGATGAATTTGAATTGTTTAATCCAAGGCTTTCTGTTGAAGAAGTAGATGAACCGACTCTAAACGCTCAAGTTATGGCACAGAAAATCGCCTCTGCACTTGAGCGTGGATGGTATTACCGAAGAGCCGGCGCATCCGCAGCGGTCAATGTTATGGAAAAGGGTGCTAGAGGAGTAATTGTCACTGTGGCTGGTAAACTGACTGGTGCTAGAAACCGAACTCAGAAATTTATTCTTGGCCACGTAAAGTATTGCGGCGAAACCGCATTACAATTCATGGACAGAGGCTATGCAGTTGCTGTGAAGAAGTTGGGAACAATTGGTGTGACTGTACAAATCATGCGTAAAGGAACAAAATTACCACACGAAATCGCCGTCTTTTCAGAGGAAGAACTCCGTATAAGAGATGAATCTGAAACCACAGAAGTTGAAATTGTCGAGGAGGCTAGTAAATGAGCTACGTATCCAACAGAGAGATCGCAGCTATGAGCGCAGAGGCAAGAGATGCTCGTCTTCTTGAACTTCAAGAAGAACTTCTACAACTTCGTGCGGAAAAATCACTGGGTGGTACTCCTGCGAGTATTGGTGCTTACAAAGCAACCAGAAGAAGTATTGCTCGACTAAAGACGCACATGAATAACAACTGAATAATATCGGGAAGGAGACTGAATACAAATGAGCGGAATTTGCAAAGATTGTAGTTTACCCAATGAGTTATGTATATGTCAAGAAATAGCAAAAGAACAACAATGTGCAATTTTGTCAACAGATAGAAGAAGATACGGAAAAATAGTAACAAAAGTAGAGGGTTTGGAGGATTCAGCGATAGATATCAATCAATTAGCTAAACTACTCAAAAATAAATGCGCTGCAGGTGGAACAGTAAAAGGACGAACAATCGAACTACAAGGGGATCACAAGAAGAAAGCAGCAATAGTACTCAAAAATAACGGATTTAATGTGGAGGTGAGATAAGATGAATGTATACAACAATAACTGGTTAGGCAAGACTCTTAATGTGATCTCTTCGTTAGATAATACACTTGTTGGAAGGCAAGGTATGGTTGTTGATGAATCACAAAAAACTATTACCATCAAAGAAGATGGCAAGATGGTTAAACTCGGTAAAGCGAGTATCAAATTCACAATTACCGACAGTGATGTCGTAATAGATGGGACAATGGTTGGACAACGCCCTGAAAACAGAGTCCACCGAAAATATAGGATGGCTTGATACCATGCGAGATATAGGAATAGATGTAAAACCACCCACCGGAGAGTGGGACGGAGACCAAAACTGCCCATTTTATGGAAGCCTGCGCCTTAGAGGACAAGTTCTCGAAGGAACAATTTCTAAAATAGGAATGCAAAAAACAATTACTTTAGAGAGAAACAATGTACGATATATGCAAAAATATGAGCGATTTGAAAAGCGCACTAGTGTTGTATCAGCCCATTTGCCATCTTGCATCGGTGATGCTAACATCGGCGATTCAGTCAAGGTAATGGAATGTAGACCCCTTTCAAAGACGGTTTCATTCTGCGTTGTTGAACTAAATGGTGGTGAGGCTTAATGCGTGGAATTGCAGGAAGACAGACCAGAGGTTTACCAACCGCTGCAAGACTTAATGTTGCAGACAACACCGGCGCTAAAATAGTTCAAATCATCAACATTTTGAAACTCGGTGGCACCATGAGGAGATATCCTGCAGGTGGCGTAGGAGATCTGGCAAAGGTTTCAGTCAAGAAAGGAACACCAGATACTCGTAGGCAGATATTCGATGCGGTTATTATCCGTCAGAGACGCCCGTTCCGCAGAGTTGACGGTACTTGGGTTCAATTTGAAGACAATGCTTGTGTCATCACCAATGAAAAAGGCGATGTTCAAGGTTCGGATATCAAAGGCCCAGTTTCTAGAGAGGCAGCAGAACGCTGGCCACGTATTGCAGCGAATGCAAAACAAATCGTTTGAGGTGATAATATGGTAAAGAGTATGAAACCAGGAAAACAAAGAAAAGCACATTTCAATGCAGCAATGCATGAAAAGCGTAAGAGGCTCTCAGCTAGATTACAACTTGAAAAACCCGATTCTAGATTCGATGGGGTCAGGACTGTAACAGTTAGAGTTGGAGACACCGTAAAGGTTGTTCGTGGTGACTTATCCAATGGTGGTAAGCGACACGGCGGCAAGAGGAATGCTGAGCCACTAACAGGTTCAGTAATTCGAATAGATTCTAACAAAGGCAGACTGTACATTGAAGGTGCAAAAGCTAGTAAATCAGATAACAAAGAGGAAGCAGTACCGGTCAATGCTTCAAATGTTGTCGTAGTAAGATTGGACGAGACAGACAAGTATCGAGTCCAACAATTAACCGGAAACAGGAGTTGAATTAGATGGGAAGCAGTAATCACATGAAACGTTTGGCAATGCCACGAAGTTGGCCACTACCACGTAAGACCTCTACTTGGGTAACTAAAGCAGCACCTGGTGCACACACATTAGAGCTTTGTATGCCGGTTGTTGTAGTTATTCGAGATATTCTCGGCTACGCAAAATCAACCAGAGAAGTTAGACATATTTTGCATAACAATCTTGTTTCGATCGATGGAAGAATCTGCAAAGATTCTAGAAGAGGTGTTGGATTCATGGACGTTCTAACACTTGGCGAAGAAAATTATCGTTGTATTGTTGACCAAAAGGGTATACTTCGATACAGAAAAATTACAAAGAAAGAAGCGGAAACCAAGGTTTGCCGAATCAACGGTAAAACCACAATTAAGGGTGGAAAAACACAACTTCATCTGCACGATGGGAG
>JAKMFF010000044.1 GCA_022425585.1 Candidatus Poseidoniaceae archaeon | reverse complement strand
ATATTAGGTTGGCCTAAACTACCCATGCATCTCCCCTCCTATACCTTGCGCGCAGTCCACCCTTATCAAGGTCAGTCCGATAGGTTCAAGTGAATTCAATGACATCACCTTTTTTAATTATTTTAACGCTGAGATTTGTTACTACTATTCAGCCGTTTGGTGACTTCTGAAGGCCATACAATATACTGGTAATCACGTAGGTATTTTATGAATACCCAAGCAATCAATGGCAGCATCGAGTAAGTCAGGATTTGTTCTGCATTCCAAGCCCAAGCATCAAACCACCCCGGGCTGTAACCTCCAATTGGCCACATCGGTTTGACACTCCAAACTCCTGAATGAGAAGGGATGTCCAAAAGTAGGTGTGACAGATAACCAACACTGATTAAATTACTATATCTCGAACGATAAATTATGGGAGCCAAGATTAGACCTAAGAATAAGAAACTATGGCTAATATTCCACAGCATCCACGACCAATGTTCGATGATCCACATATTTTCATAGAAGGCTTCAGCGCTTGGAATCCACATGAAACTGTCTGTTTTCATGCCCAAATAGAGGTACAATGGTATGTTGGCCAGATCAGGGCTCATTGCCGCTAACGCCCCTTTAATACGTCGGTTTTTGATGCTTTTCGGTGCACATTCACCGATAATAGCACCAACAAGTCCGTGAAACAATACATCCATGCTATCGCCAACCGTGAATGGACTCATGTAATCATTTCTGTAATTAAATACCTGCATAATTCCGCATACCTATCCTTGACTTCAAAGCTAAGTATTTTACACAATTACCAGGGTTCATTTTCACTTTCACCTGAGGTCACTAATCAATTCTTTTTAGGTAGAGGCGCCAGATTAAATCATGTCTCGCAAGTATCAACCTGCATTGCTTGAGAGAATAATTGATGAACAACAAATAACCCCTAAAATAGGAGAGTTGTATCAATTATCTGGCGGCGGTTTTGGTGGTAAAGCAATGCGCAGTTATGCTGAGGCTTGGGCAGCTATAGCTCTACTTAATGGCGAATATGTTCATTGGATTGATGGAGCATGCCGCTTTAATCCTGCACGGGTAATAAAATGCTTACCGAGCAATATCCCTGAATCTAACAAATTACTACACAATCTATTTGTTGGACGCGGTTTTACCGTGCATCAATTCTCTGCATTAATTGAGCGATTAGCCAGTGAAATAAGTATTACTAAAGCAAAACTAGTGGTCATTGATGGGCCTGTAGTGATGCACTTAGATGAACAAGTTAAACATCGTGAAGCACGCGCACTATTGAAAAAATCGTTGAAGCATCTTGCCCATTGCGCTAGTAAATATCACATCGCAATAATTCTGATTACTTCATCAAAGCCTTACTCAAAACGACATGCTAATCTGCTGAAAATGATTGAAAATAGTTGCCCTCAACGATTAACTGGCAGAATTGAGGCGCGCGGTAAAACAAGTAGAATGCGCCTACTGCACCACCCTAGTGGCACGTCTGGATATCGAGAGTTGGCAGTTGAACAAGAAACCTTACAGCAGAGTTTCAGTAGAATTTTTCATCAACAAATAATGCTGCAGCATGGCTCTAATGAAGAGATAGAATCGCTCATTGAGTTGTCATAAAATCAAGTAATGTAGTAGTCTTACTGCCTACTTTAATTTCTTCATCTGACCAGCCAAATGGCGCTAGAATGGCCCAAGTTGCCCGAACTGCCAAATCATGATAATACTGGTAATCTATTTTCACACCATTGGCCGTAGCAATTTCCTCGACTAAGATTACTCGATTCATGGGGTGATTATTAGCAGGCTTAACAACAACAAATCTAGCTTTGCGCCCCGGTAGTATCTGATGCCCAAGACTGTCAGCTCGCAGTAAGGCAGAATAAGTCAGAGTTGAGCTATTAAACTGATCCAGTGTTTTGGTAACTCGGCGAGAGACAACCAGATCGGCCAATTTTACGCCACTGTTATTCAGCAAATTTAGTTGCTCGTGGAGCATTGCAGAGATGGTATTTGGCACCTGTTTACTAGCCAAATTAATTCCCTGGTCAACACAATCGATTAGAATCTGCAAGGCCATATTTTGTAAATTCTTCACCCACTTACACGTTGAATGTTGTCTCGCTTCAATTCCGCGTAATTTCAAACCCTTCTCTCCATATGCCCAATACTTAGTTAGTGAGCCTGCACCATGCATTCTACTTGGTAAGAAGCCAATGAAATGATATATGTCCTCAAATTCTAGTGGAATACCTATCTCCTGGCTTACATGTTGAGCCAATAATTGCGCTTGGTGTAATTTCTCGGCTCTGGTTTTTATTGCTTTATTCTCAATCCACACACAATCAACGATTGCATGTAATACTGTCCAACCTGCTTGTTCAGCCATTGCAATAGTTTGCAATAATATTTCGCGAGCCCATGCACAAATTGCTTCATGGGCTTCGATTCTACCAAATCGGGCATTTTTGTATCCAGTATAGCCAAAGCAGGTCACTAATAGCCATTTCAGTGCATTTTGTTGTTTGTCAAAACGGTCGCCTTTGTGTAAAACTTGAGTTTTTAGTGCGCGCCGGCGTTCAATTATTGGCGCTACTACTCGACCGAGAAAACCATGGTTACGGCCGCAAGTATGCGATGACAGTCCCGGCACTGGCAGTGCGCCTGAATTGGTAGAAGGAAATAATCCGGTGCCAATTTGTTCCTCCAAATGACGGCGGCGGAGTTCTTGGATAGCTAATTCAATATTAATCGGCAACAGGTTTGATCTAGTTATTACCTCACCTGATGGCTGGCAACAAGCACAATTAAGAGTTTCAGGAGAGATATTGCGTGTCGCAATAATACTGGGAAACAGACTAGCAAAATCAAGTTCAATCACATCTGTATAGAGGCCGGGTTTACTGTCAAGATACAGCCCCCCACGGTCTGCCATCATCAATTCCCAAGCGGTTTTCGTATCTTCTGGACGATTCTTTTTCCACGGTACTAGAATTCCATCTTCCATAGCAATACGCATTTGTATGGCACTGATTACTGAACCTGGAGATAAGCGTGAGATGTCTTGTGGTGATTGCCTTGAATGGCGTGCTAATTCGAATAGACCAAGTATGCCACCTTCTCTAACAATGAAACTAGCTTGTTGGTCGATATGTAAGCGTCCGTGTATTGGAAAATAACTGTCTTTGCGGATTACTTGGCCGTAAGAATGTACCACTCTAGACATTGTTCTTGCCTTTAGTGTGGAGGTTTTTCGACTGAATGAAAAATCAGTTGCCGACTGCTCGCTGAGTTTTTGCAGCATCGGAAAGTGTAGTGAATCGCCGCCTTGAGTCAGAATAATGTCGGGGTTTAACCGAACTATTGCCGATTGTAATTGCTGTAAAAACGTGACAGTTGAAGCACCATGGCTAATCTCTTCAGCAGCGGCAATCACACTGCTATCAGCACTAGAATACAGTGTTAATTTCACTTTTTCTAGGTGTGATTCTATGGTTTCAAAGCCGTCTGATGAGTGATAGCAAAACTCCATTGCTAACTGAGTTAGTTGCGGCCACGCTTCACTTTCGTCGATAATAGTAAATTGATGGCCATTCCAATTTACATGTTGAAACGGACCAATGTTATGATCGACAAAAAAGCGTTGAGCCAGATGGGCATCTACTGAGTATAATGTGTGGCGATGAAATTCCCCTCTTGATTCAATATGTTGAGCTAGACGTCTAATTGCGCGACTATCAGTCAAGTCCACCTCGAGTACATCATGCATCTCATATTGATCAAGTGATAATCGTCGGCGAATAAGTCGCATTGAACCAACGCAAAAGCGCTGACTGATTTCTTGATATTCAAGCCAGCTAACCAAATTAATCAGGTGAGTTTTGGTTGCGTGAATATGAATTGATGCGCACCATGGTACGATAATTCGCTGCACTCCGACTTTATCGACATACATCCATACATCGATCGAAGTACCATCATCACCTAGTTGAGCATCAATAATCCAACCGTTCAAGACATCACTCTTCTGTAATTATTTGGTCAATCTTTCGTTCAAGTTCATCAATGCGTGAATAACATTCGAGTAACATCGACAATAACATTGGCTTCCAAGAATCATGAGCAGGCATCATCCCACCAGCTGTTCTGCGAGTCCTAACGCCATTTTTCAGGTTCGTAAGCGCGCGTTTATCGGCAGTACTAAGAGCTCGTTCAAAATTATCCAATGCTGATAATTCTGCTTCTATGCGGTTTCGCCACGTTGGTACTGTTCGACCCATTAACCGAAATTGACCGAGCCGGAACACCATCTTTTCCAAGACCCTGTAGCATGAATTAGTTAAACTAAAAATGAAACTGTGAACCAATCAAAAAAGTTTCGATTGTATCGCATATTGCTCATTTTGGGGTGAACTATTATGTTGCCAAATAACGGCTGCAATTTGCCATAATGCCGATTGAAAAGATGTTGAAAAATCCTCGGCGCCATCACCTATTTGGTCAGTAGATGGTTCCACCAATAACTCTTGAATGGCGCCCTGTAAGCCATTTAATTGGTCCGAAAAATGACCCTTATTAGCCGCCCAAATCCCAATAATTGGTTGTGGAGAATCATCAATGTTCAGGTAAACTTTACTTTCACCATTAATGTCTTTAACCAGAATTTGAGATTCGTTTACTATTGAGATTCCTCTGACTAAATTCTTGCCAAGTTCTGTATCATCGAAGGTATGCAATTTTTCTGAAATAGATTGCAGTCGTTCTCCAATATAGAATGGTAAGCAAGTTAGTATTTCAGGGGTGAGTTTTGTCATTTCCACAGAAAGGCCGTTAGGCGGTGGTAAAAGATGTACTGAATATCCATTATCTGACAAAACTCTGGCGACATAGCAATCTATTAGAGTATGACAAGCGACTAGAAAAACTCCCTGTTGTGAATTTGGTGACCGATTTATTTGTGTTGCATATGCTTCAGTATCAAGTCTAGAGTTATGAGTTTCAAGTTCTCTTTTACGAACCACTCCCATCACCTGCATCGAAGGAAAGAACGGTCGGTCAAACAGACCGTGGCACCATTGAACACCAGCTATTGAGGATGGATCCCGGCCATCTAGAGCATATTTGTCATTGTACTTTTGGCTCTTTGCTAGCGAGTCATCAAGTGATTTAGTCCATCTAGGGAATGATTTGCCCCAAGTCATCCGCAAATTATTGTGCAGCTCACCATGCCGTAACAATGATTTTTGGCATAAATTCCACAATAAATTGGGTGAGCGGGCATACTCTAGTTCATGGCTTGAAACAATTACTGGTCTAGGGTCTTGCGCAGTATTATTCCATGATTCCAGTGCCCAATGTGGCAGATTGGCAGAACTATATGAATTGGATTTACTAGCCACATGATGCCAAGCATGTTCCCGGAAAATCAGTAGTTCGTCAAGATATTTATCTGCAGATTTAGTGCCAATAGCTGCGGCCTCTCGAGCCACCTTCATTGGTGATAAAAACCCGTAATGAAAGGCTGCGGACAGCCGTGAAACACCTTCTGGATCCGCAGCATTATTTCTCCTTCGAGCATAACCGCTTAGATTGTTATCAAGGAATTTTTGCCATTTATTCAACGCTATTTTTTCTCCACCCCGCTGCGACCAGACCGGTAGCACAGTAGGGTCAATGTTACATTCTTGAAGTAATTTTATCCGATTTTTGTTAACTAAAATATCCCCTTCAATATCAATTGGGGTGAACGGTAATTTGCCATTATAACTTTGGTTTTCCACAGTAACTTTTGGCCAACTTTGCTGGACCATTTTCTTGCGCATTCGTTTAGTAGCGTCACGGAACTTGAACGGCCTGTCGACGGATTTGCCAAATAATGGCATCGGTATTACACAATGACAGTCAACTTCGACAACTGGACATTTGGCGTCTTTGCCGACATTAGCCACCCAATGACTCCATGGTGGCAAAGGAAACATATCGGTAACAATGCAACTAGCTGATTGACTCAATTCCTTGAGTATCGGTTGGCGATGACCACTACGAGCCAAATGCAAGACATATCGCAGGCCCATTGCTTGACATCCTTGGTGTAAATCAACCGCTCCATCGAGTAACATATTGTGATGCCTAAGTGAAGCCCATGGGTACCTTTCATCTATTGCTTGATAGATGAGTAGAGGTACGTTGTTTTGTTGGGCAATTAACCGACCAACATCTATCGCTGGGTTTTCATGGACTCGAAGAGCTGATTTCAACCAAACAATTACTGGACCATTGCCCGTAATATCGGCAACAGTGTTGACCAATATTGAACGGTCTTCCAAGTGGTTTGGTAAATCACTCAGCATAACTCTGCGAAATTACCTATCCAATATATACCGCTGTTTTTGTCAATAATCCCATATTACGGAATACAACGCAAGTATTTATGCTATAAGGGAAATTTGCGGGCATGGGAAGCGGCTTAGTTTCTGTTCACGACCGCCTTCTTGGCAGGCCTGCAGAAGCCTATATTCGACGAATTAGTTTGATTTCAGCCATTATTGGTTTGGTTGTCCACTTACTGATGTGGATTGCTTACCAGACCGAAATAATCAGCGTAAGCGCAGGCTCTGCCAGCCTCCTAGATTCACCACTTGACGCACTATATACTCCGTTTTCTATTCTGCTAGCCTATGAAGTATACCAGCTAATCAGAGCAATACCTGAGTCGTTCTCCACAGCAGTAGGAAAACAATTTGAAATCGTCACTTTACTTGTGGTACGCGATATCTTCAAACGACTGTCAGAGATTGAATTTAATGGTGATTGGACTGTTGATAGCGAATTAAAATTAGTGGTTATTGAGTGTTTTACTTTCCTAACATTATTTACTACTTCATTGATTTATCGGGCCAATAGTTCAAATGAGGCAAAACATGATACAACGAACATCGAGTTGTCCAACTTCGTCTCAAATAAACAAAAAATAGCGTTATTCTTACTGGGCACATATGTACTGATTGCTGCGTTTTCCTTTACCAACTGGGCTATTTCAGTAAGCGAAGGAGACGGTTCAGTAACTCTGTTAATATTCTTCCTTGACTTTTTCACCGTACTTATCTTGGCTGATATTCTAATTTTGCTGATCTCATATGGGTACTCAACCGACTTTACCAACTTAGCAAGTAATACTGGGTTTATCCTCTCTACGGTGGTATTGAGAGTAGCAATTGGTGCCGGCGGTTTGTCTTCGATGATTCTGTTTATCCTCGGTGGAATTCTTGGCACAGCGGTACTAATAATCAGTTTGCGGTTCCACGAATTCCATATCGATGAAGTTGACGTTACTGCTGAGTGATGTCTGACATAACTAGCCTTACTGTTGCTTTGGCTGAATTAATGACGCCGGGAAGGCCGGCACCTGGATGAGTCCCAGCACCTACGAAATACAGTCCGGGAATTTTTGCATCTTTGTTGTGTGGGCGGAAATAAGCGCTTTGAGTAAGTTTGGGAGCGACTGAAAAGGCCGAGCCTTGGAACGCTGCTAACTCACTTTGAAACATTTTAGGGGTAAAGTGTCTTCTTGTTACGATGTGTTTGCTCAAGTTAGGAAGTTCTACTTCCAAAGCCTTGATGATTTTATCAGCATAATCTTCTGCGATTGTCTCCCAGTCAACATCAGCTCTGCCAAGATGAGGCACTGGGGCGAGTACGTAACCTGCACTGCAACCTTTTGGTGCTAGTTGTGGGTCTGTGACGGTGGGGACGTGAAGATAAAGACTGAAATCTTCTGGTAGATTTTTACCTTTGAAAATTTCATTGAGCAATTCCTTGTAACGTGGACCAAATAAAATAGTGTGGTGTGCAACATCCTTGTATTCAATATCAGTACCAAAGTGCAGGACGAACAGTGACATTGACCAATCCATTTTTTCTAACTTCTTAGTGCGTTTTCGCGCCACTGGATGGTCGGCGTAAATTTTCTCGTAGGTATGATGAATATCGGCATTTGAGACTACTACATCATAGGTCTGCTTGACGCCTTTATGGTCGGTTATAATGTGTTGATTTCCTGATGAACCTCTTGACAATTTGGCATGTTTTACCGGAGTATCTAGGCGAATCTCGCCGCCCAGTTCTTCAAATAATTTGACCAAGGCTTGCACCAAGGCGTGAGTTCCACCACGTGGGAAGTAAACTCCCCATTGGCGCTCTAGAAAGTGGATCAGTGTGTAAATTGATGAGGTTTGAAACGGATTGCCCCCCACCAGTAGTGAATGGAAACTCATTGCTTGGCGCAAATGCTCGTCTTTGACATACTTGGAAACAGTCTTGTAAACTGAGCGCTCGGCGCGTAACTTCATCAAATCTGGCGTTACTTTTAGCATGTCTGAAAACCGCAGAAACGGGCGGTCGACTAGATCGGTATAACCAATGTCAAATACTTTCTTGGAATACTCAAAGAATCGCTGATAGCCTTTTGCGTCTGCTTCACTGCGCTGCCTAATTTGTTCTAGCATCTTGTCTTCATCGCGGACATAATCAAACCGGTCACCGTCACTCCAAATTAGCCGATACATTGGGCCAACTTCGAGCAGTTCGATGTAATCCTCCAACTTTCTATCGGTTAATTCAAACAACTCTTCCAAGGTATGAGGTGCAGTAACTACTGTGGGTCCCGCATCGAAGGTGTAGCCATCATCATGATAGACATAAGCACGCCCACCAGGTTTGTCTCGCGCCTCATACAAAACGGTGTTTACTCCGGCACTCTGTAGTCTGATAGCTGCTGCTAAGCCACCAAATCCGCTACCGATAACTGCAGCCGATTTTGCAACTGGTTTTTCCGCCGCCATGACGCAATGGTTTAGACTGAGGTAAATAAAAAGCCGTTTTTCCAATTACCCCAAGAAATAGGGGTTTGAAGCCTTCAACTAAACAGTCATTTAAAACCGCCTAAATGTCGTGATGACAATTAGAGGCCGGTATACAAAACGGTTTTTGGGCTGAAAGTCGATGTCAAATGAGAACCTTACCCCCGATGAATCACTCGCAGTAAATGGCGAGAGCTTCCATTGGGCTAAGCGTTTCTTGGGTAAAAAGATGGGTTCTGAAGCAGCAAAATTGTACGCCTTTTGCCGCTTATTAGACGACATGGCAGACGGTGACATTGAAAATGGACCAGCCAGACTAGTAAACATCAGAGCTGCATTAATCGAAGGCAACACTGATGCCGACCCAGCATTGAAATCATTTAGCCCGTTAATGGAAGATCAAGAATTCCCTTTACCGGTACTAATCGCATTAATCGATGGATTACTTGACGACCAACGAGAAGAAGTGCTGTTTGTTGATGAAGCAGAATTACTCAGATACGCCTACAGAGTTGCTGGAACTGTTGGACTCCTGATGTGCCATGTTCTTGATTGTCACGACCCAGACGCTAAAGCCCACGCAATTGACTTGGGTATTGCAATGCAGTTGACCAATATTGCAAGAGATGTGCTAGAAGATGCCCAAATGGGCCGTAGATACTTGCCTGCCACTTGGACTGGTGATATCAGCCCACAGCAAATTGTCGATGCGGCTAACAACCCGGGCGGGCAACATGGCCAAATCATTACTCAGTCAGTTGAGCGCCTACTATCAATGGCTGAGCAGTTTTATGCTAGCGGTGCCAAAGGTTTCTCGCAGTTACACTGGCGTGCTCACATGTCGATTTCTATTGCAGCCAAAGTTTACCGACAAATCGGAGTTCAACTAGCTAGCAAAGGCTACATTTGGCATCAAGGCAGACAAGTCACCTCACGTGCTAGAAAATTAATTTGTTCAGTAAAAGCCGTTGCTGGTTTATTCAAGCGCATAGTTAGAAAGAAACACGAACACAACTCAAACCTCCATAATTCTCTGGGGGGGCTACCGTATGTCTCATGACATCGCAGTAATTGGTAACGGATGTGCAGCATTATCTTTAGCCGCCAAGGCTGAGCAACTTCCTGATTACAACCTGACATTGATTAGGCCAAATGGTGCACCAAAATCCAAAGACCATGTGTGGGGGTTTTGGAGTGATGAAACTCTTGAAGACGCAGTAAAGTTAGCTAAGGGCACTTGGCACCAATGGGCGGTTATTACTCCAAAGAAACGTACCATAATGTCCTCAACATCAATGCCCTACAATGCCATTAAACGAAGTGATTGGACTGCTCATTGTCAAAGTCTAGCACAATCATCTGGCGTTAGGATTATTGATCAAGAAGACTGGCAGAAGGAGAATAATTCAACAGTATTTGACACTAGACCACCAGTAGTTCCTGATGAGTGTATCCTCCAACATTTCCATGGTTTAGAAATCAAAACTAATACTCCAGTTTTTCAGGCGAATACTGCAATACTGATGGACTTTAGAGTAGACCAATCAAAGGGTATGCATTTTATCTATTTACTACCATATTCAACTACTGAAGCCTTGGTTGAATCAACTATTTTCTCAACTGATTTAGCCGATGAGCAGTTTTACCTCTCAACTATTGATAATTATTTAGCACAGCATTACCAGGTTGAAGAATATGAAATTACTCACCGTGAAAATGGCGTGATTCCACTAGGTAAATTAGCCCCTCATGACGTTAATATCCCCGGCTTAGGGGCTAATGGTGGAGCAACTAGACCGGCTAGTGGCTATGCTTTTTTGTTTATTCAGCGTCAAATTACTTCAGCAATTGAGCGAGTTAATGCCGGCAAAGAACTTACTTTCTCCAACCCTCACAAGCGACTAGACCTTTGGATGGATTCGGTGTTACTTACGGTTCTTAGGCACTGGCCACAGCACGGCCCAAACCTGTTTTCAAGTATGGCCAGAACACTTACTGGTGACCAGTTTGTCAAATTTTTAAGCGGTGATGCTGGTTGGTGGATTCGCCTTAAGGTTATTTTTTCAATGCCTAAAATACCGTTTCTCAAAGCACTAACAAAACGTGCTTTTACCCGCAAGAAAGTTAGCACTGCGGTGGTGGCCTAATGGATTTAGTATCTGGATTATTAGACCTAGGTGTATGGAATTTAATCGGTCTAGCCGGTATTGTATTGATTGGTTTGCCACATGGAGCACTAGATGGTGCCGTTGCCATGCATTTGGGTCTAGTTGACAAATTCTCAACCATGGCTAGATTTGTCATTATTTATGTTGGATTGGCCGGACTGGTTGTTGGTGCTTGGATTATTGCTCCATCACTAAGTTTAATCGTTTTTCTAACCATTAGTATGTTGCATTTTGGCGCTGGCGATGCTAGACATGGTGAAGGAGTACTACGTTTTGTTGAAACTCTAGCCCATGGTGGTCTAGCAATCGTTGGCATTAGTCAATTTCATCGCAGTGAAGCAGACGAGATATTTTACTATCTAATTAACCAAGATACCGCAATGGTTTGGCTAGCCATTAATGTGTTAACTGTGGCAGTAATTGTTGCCATTATAGCTTGTGTAAGTCAAGCAGCAAAAGATGTCAAATGGTCTGCTACGACCTTGGAATTACTGGTACTTGGAATCGTGTATGCACTGGTTCCCCCGCTACTTGGCTTTGCGATATAC
>JAKMFF010000179.1 GCA_022425585.1 Candidatus Poseidoniaceae archaeon | reverse complement strand
ATTTCATCCAGAATCAATTGGTTCCTCAAATGGGCTGCAGATTTTCAGTTCATTCTTGGAACTTCAATCGGATGCTTGAAGAATCAAGACCATTTGCGGTAACATGAGGGAGTTACATGCCGACATGCAGGTTCTGTTTGGGAACTTTTTCTAGAGACCAGTTCATTCATGGAAATGGCCCTCGTGCGCAAGTTTGTATTCGGTGTGGAGTAGACCGTAAAATGGCTTCAGAAGAAGAAATAGAGAACCTCTACAATGAAAAATTGCGCAATGCAAGATTATCTCTAGTTGCTAGAAGATACAGTATGTTCCTATACATTCCAGTTCTTTGGACGCTCTGGGGCATGTTTATCAGTTCAGTAGACCCTTGGGGTATTTACTTCTTGATTGTGTTAATTGCCTTAACATTATTTGCTCCTGTTTGGTTTTTCATTCGAAGTGCTCACTTTGCTGGTAACCTAGCCAGGCTTACACCAAATTATGAAACACCAAAGGGTCACTGATTATTTGGAATGAATCTTAAGCACATCTCCGTTGCTTAGCTCATAATCTGCACCGACAGCTCTACGAGAACGCCCATCTACTCCTTTGATGAAGCCATCACCTAAGTCACTATGAACCATGTATGCTAATTCCTTCGCAGCCAGTCCAACTGGCACTACAAAAGCATCAGGAAGTACTTTGCCATCGCCGTCAGTCCATTGACCTTCATCTTGTACTGGATAGACTACGATGTGATCTAATTGATCGAATAATACCTTATCGATTATGTCAGAAACTCCAGTATTCCCACTAGACATTAATTTCTGGCTCATTTTTTCTAGAGCTTCAATCTGTTTAGCGTTCAAATTATCTTGCTGGATAATTTCAAAGGAAGAGTTACCTGATTGATAGTCAATTATGCCTGCTGAAGATGCTCTCATCAATGCCAACTCCATGTCAGCCATACAAGGAATTATTATTCCGTTAGCCTGGACAACATCAATAACTCCTTTAGGTGACATATCAGACTTATTTGCTGCAATGTGGATGGGGAATAACTCACTTCTAAGACAGGTCGCTAATGAACCAAGAGTCTCGCGGCTCCAATCCCACGGCGGGTTAGAATCGATATTCTGTTGTTTGAATGACTCAAAACCTCTTGTTACTAGAGTTATTGAAGAGCCAAGTCCAGTTAATTTCTCATGTAAAAAGCTCAAAATGCCTTTTTCTCCTTCAGACTGTACTCGTCTTACTCCACGGGCCCAGCTCTCTTCAAGTAGACCTAAAATCCAATTATCTAATTCCTTTGACAGGAAGTCAATTTCTTGTTGTACCGATTTTGCGGCGGCGATTGGATCTAATTCAGCACCCTTTGGATTGCCTTCAATATCTGTAGTACCAGCAGCATCAACCACTTGGATAAGTGCATCACAATTAGACAAATCGGCAAGGAAAGCATTACCTCGACCTCTGCCTTCACTGGCGCCAGGAACTAATCCCGCTACATCGACCAAATAGCAGGGCACTAAACGCTTGAAACCAACGCAATCACCTGTGCGAGGTTGGCAAATGCTGCCTTTGCGAGGGTCATCAGGAGAAATAGGTGCTAAACGCCCATCGTCCTCGTAACGTTGCCGTAACTCTTTACATGGGCAATCAAGTCTTGCAGAAATAAATGCAACACCAACATTAGGCTCGATAGTACAAAATGGATAATTTGCAATATCAACTTTAGCAAGTGTTGCGGATGAGAAGAATGTTGATTTACCAACATTAGGCTTGCCAACTAAGCCAATTTTCATAGGAAGTCTCCAATCATTCGCCTAAAATTGCTGCAATTAAATCGGCCTTCGTTCCTGTTTCTGCAACGCCTTTTGCTTTGGCGATAGAGACCAGTTCTGCTTTCTTTAATTTACCAAGATCAGACTTTGACATTTCGTCACTTGGCTGTGACTCTACCGCTTCTGCCTCGGGTGAAGCATAAGCCGCAGCGATCTTTGCTAATGCAATATCTAGTTCAGGAAGATTGATGTTCCCATCGCTGTCAAGATCAATAGCAGCAACAAGCTTGTCTACTTCCCAAGGAGGGAGTTCTCCCACATCGCTGTTTGCCAAAGCTTGTTGGAATTCAAAGCCGTCTATGCTACCTGAATCATCTAAATCAATAGATTTGAAAAATTCGAATACGGTTTGGCCCCTATTCTTTAGATAATCGCCCAGCATCATCAATTCCTTAGCAGGGCCTTTACTTTCCTCGATTACTTCCTCAACCGCCTCTGCTTCAGGGAATTCGGTGACTTCGTCGTTGTGCAAGGTTGCAGACACGGCTATGACTGTGGATCCACCATCGTCCTCGGTTGAATCGCCAACCACTAATGTTGTGTTTACACCGACACCCCTGCCTAACAGTTGCTGAATGGTAGTATTTGTTCCTTCGACAAGTGTGTACGTTGCAACATCTGAAATTTTGGAGCCAACCTCTGTGATTTTCTGTGAGGAGGTGCTGGTTCTAATCAAAACCAAAGTTGCTAGAATAACTGAAATTGGAACTAGGTAAAACATGGCTGCGGCGACTAAATAAAAGCCTGATGTTGAAGCAACTACGTCTTCAACTCCTGAATCTAGTACTGCTTGTTCAGTGAAGTCGCCAATAAGCATAGTAATTGTCGCAGTCAATCCTCCAAGCATCATAAACCACACAGACATATTCGCTCTTGATGGTTCGGCTAATTTGTTGCCTGCTGCTAATGGGTAAGATGAGAATATTGCAGACAGCATCATCAATCCGCCAACAGTATACATGAAGCCATCATCAATAGTGGACGACATTGTTAGCATTTGATCGGTTCCAGTGAAAGTATCCATTGCTGTGAAATAACTGCCTATGGCAAATATTGGCAATAAGAACATTGCTAGTGTTGCCGATAATGCTCCTGGGCTTTTTAGTACACCACTAGAATTAGCCGAGGCTGTCGCTAGCAGATTGACTGACCCTGCAAACAGTGGTAGCAGAGAAAACGTTAGCAATAATGCTCCAACATTTTGTAGCAGTTCCCCCGCATCTGCGGAAGTCATGAAAAATGGTGGCACTGTTAAGAATAGTAACACCATATTTGCATTTAGCAAAGAACCTGACCAAATCGGGGCTTTTGCTGCGTGAGGTATTACGTGATACGCTAAACCAAACATTAGGGCGAGAGGAATCCAACTCTCAAGCACCCGTTCAGACATCCATACCATTTGGGTATTATCCGTTGCTTCTCCAAGTACATGATACATCGAAGCGATTAATTTTGCAACTATTGCCATAATGAGGAACCATGCGGTTACTGAGGTGGTTCCGTCGTCTCGTTGGGAGTAAGTTGCTAATACATTCATCAGCAGCGCAGTGAAAAATAGGCTTGAAACCACGTAATTTACCAATAGTGAAATCAAATCTCTGATGGTTTGCTCATCAGCAAAGTCGGCGAATCTGAAAATTATCGGAATTAAAATTAGATTAAAAGAAAGAGCTGCTGTATATAGTACAGCAACCATCGAGGCACTTGCTTCACTAGCCAGACGATTATTGCCGGTACGGGCCACAGCAACCAAACATCCACCTATTAGGAGATAGGTGAAAGATATTAACATAACAGCCGAGGTGAAATCTGCTAAGGCTGAACCATCATCGTATGACCAGCCAATACTTGCTAGTGAATCTAAAGCCGTTGGGTCATAATTATGCCAGATTGCGATAAAACCAGAAATAACGGTAAGAATAAACCATCCAGTACCGAATTTGATCCAGGTTCTACTGCCGCTTCCTGATTCATCCTTGAATAAATCCACAAGTCCTACTGGCGCTTTGACCAACAAAAATAAGGCAAATTGCCTTAGTGGCGCCCCCATTGTTCCAACACCGTTGGTTACATAGTAAGATACGACCAACAAAGCCGTAAGTAATATTGCTGCTGAAATAAAGATTGGTTCCATATTTTAGCCCCCGTTACTCAACGACTACCTCGCCGATTAATGTCGCAACTATAACTCCAATTCCGACTAAGATTCCAACTAGATAATACCAAATTCCACTACCACCAAGATTGCCGATAAATGGTACTACGTCCCCAAGGATAGGCATTGCATCCCAGCCAAATACATTAGCAAATAAAGCAAATAATCCAAACACCCCAACAAACATCAGCGTAAGCGCAACTCGTCCCATGGATGGTTGGCCTGTTCCAACTGTTACATCCGGTAGTATTGAATTATTCATTTCATCTCACCCATTGACCCCGTAGGGGTCATTCCAAGCCACCGGCAGAGTGGTGATAAACATTCACTAGGTTAACAGTGAAAAGTAATCATAGAGAACGAAGATTCTCTATTCGATTACCGCGACGCGGTCTTGAGATTCCTAACGGCAGTGGAAGGGCTGATTCCAACGCTAATTCTTGCCGCCAAATCGCTTGACACTCGCATGATAAGCCGTTAAACTCTCTTAAATCTCCAGACACCGCATAGCGTTCAATCGCTGCGACAACAAAATTATCACAAGTTCCACAATTGTGGGCTCCACGGATTTTCCCACCAGCAGTTGGATGAATGATTAGCCGGCAGACTTGGTCTTCTGAACCGTTGGTTCCGCCTTCGGGGTGAATTATTGGATGGGCCCGTTTTATCATTTCAACCAGTGACCACAGCCATGGTGGTCGGTACTCATTGTTTCTGTGCAGACGGTCAATAACTGTCCCACGCTGAATATTCATTGGATTAACAGAGATCTCGTCGCTTTTAGCAGCCACATCTTTTATCCACCTAACTCCGTGCTCAAGGGCATCGATTTCATTCATAAATGGCGGTTTAAACATTAGATAGGTCTTAACTCGCAGGTTGAATTTACGTAAGTTTTCTACCGCTTTATCCCAGGCCTTGGTAGAAAATCCCTTGTTGACATGGAAGCGTAATACTTCATCATCATAAGCCTCAAGTCCAACTGCCACTGTAAATGATGGATTGATTTTAGTAGCCCATGACAGCTTATCTTCAGTAAGTTGCTCACAACGGCTTTCGACGATCAATTCCTTATCCATTTCATGACAATCCCTCAGAACTGTTTCTTGAAATTCAATGGGAATCTCTCGGTCCTCTAACAAAGAACCAGAGGTATATATTTTAACCATTTGCTGGCCTTTAAAACCGTCATGCTGGTCTTTAGCAGCCTCCCATTGAGCATGTAGATTTTCATTGGTAACATCATCTCTTGTATCATTGAAATAGCCACAAAAAGTACAGCCACTGGACCACCACCAATGGCAACCTTTGGTTCTAAGAATAACTGTAACAGCACTACAAGGAGTCCCATCTGGTAGGGTTTCGGGAGTGACATAGACTGTAGCTGGATGGTTTGCGTCCCACGATTGTTGTTTTGCCAGCGCCCAAGGTGTATTAGCAGGAGCTTTTACCAAATGATGTATTTTGGCAGGCTTCTGATTGCCCCCGACTAAAGTTAATGAAATATTATTGGCCATTTAATCACATCACTTAGTTTTGAATAAAATACTTGATCCTGCTTGTACAAATTGGCCTTTAGGATATTTTGGATTATTCGATTCGGCTGATTCTACAACTGGGGTGAACAATTTGGCTGGAACTCTAAGATCAACCCTTGAACCCAACCGTATCATTCCATAACGTTGACCTCTTCTTAACTCATCGTCTACTCCAGTCCATGGCACAATAGTTCTAGCTAATGCCCCCGATATCTGGCAAACTTCAACTCGATATCCCCCTTCAGCAAGTATCACGGTTCTTACTCGCTCATTGTGTTCACTTTCCTTTTTCATAGCTGGTAAGAACGGCCCTCGGCGACGCCCTTGTCCGGTTCTATGTTCCATTCTTTCAATTACTCCCGCACATGGAGAGCGATTGACATGGACGTCAAGTGGTGACATGAAAACGGCGACACGATATACATCATTTTCTGATTCTTCACCAGCATTTACTGATTCAAATCTCTGCTCTGTGGCAAAGGATAGTGGCTTTCCGACTGCTTCAGGATACCATGGACCAGTCAATTTGTCCGATTCTATTTTATCGCTGTCTATTTCCTCGTTTGATGGACGTCTGCCAGTGGCTCTTTCTCGT
>JAKMFF010000026.1 GCA_022425585.1 Candidatus Poseidoniaceae archaeon | reverse complement strand
CATCGAGGAAAGTCTCTCCGTGATAGCACAGCAGGAAATATGGGAAGCCCATATCGCCTTCACCATTCATCATGGTTGAATGATAGTGATAGATTCCATCTGGAAAATCAGGTGTAGGTCCAAAGTGCCCATTGCAGACATCAAGGTGTCCAAGTCCTTGGACGTAGATGTAATCGTCAATGCCATTGTAGCCAGTCTCGCCTTCTTTGAGTTTGTAGGAACTCTTCATCTCGACGACATTCATCTGACCATCATAGCCCCAGAGTCCGTAGATAGGATAGCCGTCCATTGCTACACCTATCACTGCTGAGTGTGATCCGTTAGCGGTATTCTGTGCAACAGCAGCAGGCGTACTAATGTCATAATCAAGCATGGTTTCTCCTTCATCGGGGTGCCAGTGAAGACAATTGGCATCGGCGTGATAGTGGAAGGTACCGCCCTGCCCATTGTGAGCATGGCACACGCCTAGTTCAATCGGTTGGCGGTCTTCCTCGTATACTCCGTGTTGGCTAGCAACTGCATCCCCTCCTGGCCCGTCTTCAGGACCATAGAACGGTACGCCGTTGATAGCGATTGCGACTTCACCAAGGGCGGCTGCGCATTCATAATCTCCATTCGCTTCAGGGCAGTTAGTCGAGTCGTGACCGCCCGTAGTATCGTTTACTGGCGAGCGGGGAATTGTCCACTCGTAGTCCTGAGCACGCGTACAATCATTAGCTTGTGAGCAGGCCAAGGTTGATTCAAAATCGTGGTCTGGCAAGCCATTGGCAACTATAGTGATGTGAGTTTCGTTCATCGTGATGCTCACCGAACATTCGTGAGTTTCCACCGCCGTGGTTGTTAAATCATCAACCGGAGTGATGTTTTGTCCGGCTTGACAACGGAACACATCGAGCCAAAATTGACCCATATCAGAAGAATCGTATGCTGGTTGGTTTGGGCCAGTCGGCTCCTCAGTACCATTGTCAGTTTCGTTACCTGTGCTGTCATCAGTGTTGTTATTAGAACCATTATCGGTGCCATTGTCGGTTTCGTTTCCAGTATTGTTGTCTGTTTGATTGCCTGTGTTGTTTTCAGTGCCGTTATCTGTACCATTGTCGGTGTTGTTGCTTTCGTCGGTTTCATCAGATGTTGTTCGATTAATTTCTACAAGTGTCGTTTCAGAAAATGTTTGTTCTAAATCATGTGAGGCTGTTATGTTGATGTATACTTTATCAGCATTATTTTGTATAATCAAAGACCAGTCTCCATTTAGATTGGGTTGTGTAGTAACCGGAGACGTGCTTGCTCCTTGAACAGCAATTACCGATATTTCGTCAGGATGCTGGTGATCGACGTTTCCTGTCACTACGACCGATGTGCCATTATCAACGACATCAGTCACAGTTAGAACGGGATCAGGATGTGTATGGGAAATAGTGTGAGTGTCGAATGGAATGCATTCATATCCATCACTAAGTGATGTATTACTAACAAGTACCTCTCCCAAAGGACAGGTTAATTCCTCTATGTCGATAAGATTGGGATTTGTTTCATCCTCTGAATTAACAATAATTAGGAGGCTACCTCCAAGTAATAAAACAGAAACTAGCCATACAAGGTAACGATTCATTGTTATTTTTTCGCGATAGAAGTTTATATCTTTTCTTGTGTATTGCTACTTTTGTTAATCTTATCAAAATTCTATTTTTGGAATTATTCTTCTTCAAGAATTCTTTCAACTTCATCCTTTGCGCCAAATAACGACGCTATCAAAGCAGATATTCATTCCGTCATTAATTAAATTAGGACAAGTCAATATTAAATCCTTGTGAGTTATTTGTAATCGATCATTAAATCTGGTTTTGGGTCATCACTGGTTGATTTGTAGATGTCCCAGGGCTTAGTTCCACGTTTCCTAAATGCTGATTTAAACATACTTTTGATGATGTTCTTAGCAGTTGAGAATACCAATTTAATCGATTTGAATGGATGGAAAAGGAACCACCATGGTTTGGGCATACCCTTGAGAGGATGTCTAAGTTGTAACATTATTCCATCTGGAATATTCTCACTAACTCCATAGACTTGTGGACGCCGTTTCTTTGGCATGAAATAGGTTCCAAATATGATATCCCATATTGGTAAGAATGTCGAGTAATTTGTCCAAATTGCATCGCGCTCATTGGTGTGATGCCAGTGGTGAAATTCTGGTGTAATGATGATTTTATGTAACCACTTAAATCTCCAACTTACATTTGCATGCAAAAACAATCCAGTTAATAATTGAGCAACTGCGAAAGCTCCAGTTAGTTCTGGACTAAATCCTGCAACTATCAAAAACACGAATGCTGGTGCTAAAATTGTACTATCTAAAGGATGTGCTCTAAAGCCACTTGCCCAATCCAAATGTTCTGTAGAATGGTGAATAGAATGAAACTTCCATAAGATCTCAATTTCATGATAGAAACGATGAGTCCAATAGACTAAGAAATCGAATAATAGAAATCCGATGATAGGCATCCATTCTGTCGGTATTTTGGCAACGTATGGAGCAACCAATAATCCTGGAATCCAAGCTAGACTAATTATCGCTATGAAAAAACCAACAACCAGAGTAAGTATTCCCAGAATTGGTGAGGCAAGGGCATAACCGATATCGGTTCCAAGTTTTGGACGTCTAACCTTTTGTCCTTTGTGCCTGGGAAATAACTTTTCAAATGGCACTACAATGACGAATAATAGTATTACCACAAATAGCCCTTCAGTGGAAAGCATTAGTGATAAAACAATGAGTCCTAATGCCAATAGACGCATTGTTAGAGCAAAAATACGCCCCTTTAGAGTAACTTCTTCCTCTAAAGCCTCTTCATCCACAAATTCACTTTGGTTCATTCGTAATTAATTGTTTTCTATGTATGTTCAAAACAACCCTTGTGAGTTGTGCAATTCAAAATAGAGATATTTTATTATTTAAGGCTTAAACAGTAAACCATGGGCTTTATTGGCCAGTGGTTTGGTTTTAACGGTTGGAAAGAACTTTCCACTAGAGGAAGTATATTTGCCACCATTTTTTATCGTGTCTTCTTCGTAGTGGGTCTTGCTGCATCGATTATCACCTATTCCTACGTTTCAGGAGGTGAAGATCCTTCAGCAGTTTGGGTTTTGCTTGTCGGATTGATTTGGTTCCTAGTGTTCCAATTTTTAATTAATCTTATTTTTGTTAATGGTTCTAGATAAAATAATCATATTGTAGTGAATTATAAATCCTAAGTAATTGGGGGTTTACTGGCGATAAAAAAACATCATATTAATAGGGGACGGATGTAAACAAGCGTGAGGCGAATTATGATGAGCGGACAATTAGGAAAAATTGGATTAGTGGCAAGCATGTTATCAGTGGTAGGATCTTTGTATCTTTACTTTGTACATGGTGACGAGAGTTTGGGTATATTTGTGGGTCTTTGGGCCCCTACTTTGATTCTTGCAACTAAGGAAATTGAAGACTGGATGCAAAACTGAATCTAACGATAATCACAGACCTGTCGAGAACCCTCGGCTGTTCAACCATGTTTTTAGACAAAGAAGGGTATACGTAGTATATATTTGCTCAAATTTAAACGACAAATGCTATCCTATGCCAATCTAATTGGTAAAGTCACTAAGGAAATCCCAAATTAGTTGATAGGTTGCAGTACCGTCTACTTCATCTGGCCAGGTATGCTCATGAAACTCTATACCATAATGCTCAACTCGAGCATTGTTAGAACATTGTGAATGAGTTATGTGTTCAAGTTGAAAGTTACTATCAGTATCGCTGGTTTGGCACGCTAATTTTTCTCCCCAATAATCGACCATTCCCGGAACACCACTCATCGTTCCAACTCCTTCATGCTCGCCATCTTTCCAATCCCAATCATCGTCATAATCAATGATGTAATCGAGTTTGCCGTGGATGTGCATAACTGACATGCTGCCAAGCATATCGCAAGTTTCGGGTTGAACTGGCATGGTTCCAGCAAAAGACGCTACTGCCGCAAAGCGTTGATTCAGTTGGCAAGCGATTTCATAGGTAAACATTGAGCCCAGTGAATAGCCAATTGCGTATAATCTATCTTGGTCTATACAATATGATTTTGACAACTCATCAACGATTGCTTCGGTAAAATCATTATCATCTCTAGAAGTTGCTGCGGTATTTAGGTACCAATCACCTTCAGAAGCAGTTCTGTCATCTTGTGCAATAGCATAAGCCATGATGAATTTCTCCTCCTCAGCTAACTGATCAAATTCACTTTGTTGCTGAAAATCTTCTGCTTCACCACCTCCGCCATGAAAAGCAATGATGATTGGCAATTTTATTCCTGCACCAGAGCTTGGTGCTGATAATCTAAATAATCTGGATTCGCCGTTAACGGTGATTTCGGTCATTGTTTGTGAAATAGCAGTTGAGCCTTGTAAGCAAGGATTTTCTACCTCTACTAATGATTCAGCATCAATTACCACACTGGTCGATTCGTCGCTTATGCAGCCTATCAACGAGGCCGAAATTAGTAAACTGACTAACAGCAGTGACCTAGTGAGTTGCATGGGATCGGGTTTAATGGTTGATTTAACAATTTAACTCTTTTTGTTTCAGCGATTTCACAACTAATTGTAACAGCCCCATGTCGTAATTAGTTCCTATCCAGACACCTTATTGGATAATGCTCATTACAGGTTTTTATAAATGATTAAAGTAGCATAAAAAAGAGGCTTTTATATCACTTTTGATTCCGAATATGAACCTTTTTTTCAACCCCCCGGTTGGGTGGTTGGTCCCGTATGGGCAGTGCTTTACACATGTATGGCAATTAGTTTGGTCAATGTGCTAGCAAAACGTAGTGATTTCTCAAATTTCGCCTTAATATGTGCCTTTTTCATAATTCAGTTAGTGTTAAATTTAGCTTGGCCTGGAGTATTTAATTCGGAAAGATACTTGACCTCATTGGTCATATTATTCTTCATGATTTTATTTACCGCACTTTATGCTTACATGATTTATGATGCAGCACCATTTGAATCTAAATTAATGTGGCCGTATATTGCTTGGATGACATTTGCCGCAATGATTAACACGGCATATTATCTTGAATTCCGCTGATTATTAATTGCTGGTGATGGGAGCAGTATTGCTCCATTGTGCATTTGGCTTGTGCCAATCTCTTACTTGGTCGGTTTCTAAGCGGAGTTGTAGTCCTTGACCTTGAGTGAATTCAACGTCCTCTAGAGAGTAGTCTACGACTTGTTCATTACTGCGGAAGGTTTCGTCAAACAATACTTCTTCGCCAATAATTTCGCCTTGCTGAGTATATTGCAATATTACCCGCAGATGACATTCCTGTAGTGGATTGCGGAGTGAACATGATTCACTACTACCATCATGTTCGACTTCAACAAATCCAGCAATAGTTTGTAATCCAGGTTGAACTACTAAATCGATTACAGTATCTTTGGCGGTTGGCGCACAAACACATTCCATGTTGTCTACCTCTGCTGCTGAATCTCGATCAACAGTAACTTCAGTTGTGGCGATTTTGATTTCATCTGGACCGATTGAGGTTGCTGTAACTATGTAAACTCCCGAAATTTTGAACATATGAGATACCGTAGACCCGGTAGCAGTGGTTCCATCAGCAAAGTCCCACGTTACAGCATTAGAACCACCATTTGAGTCAAACACAAATTCGTGGTAAACCCAAGTTATGGCAGCTTCTTCGTCATTGTCGCCCTCATCGATTTCAACTAAGGTGTATTGATTAGTCCCAGTAGCATCATTCACAGAGATGGAAAATGAATCATCGCTGTCGGTAAAATTGGTGACGTCTAATTTTTCTAACACCACTCCGCCAAACAGACCTGAAACAAAGATAACAATCCCAATCATGGCTACAGTACGGTTTGACATGTTACGAAAACGGCGTCATTGGCTATATACTTCTGTCACGAAGCATAGGTGTCAAGATATACTGAGTGGTTTGTTCAACGATTGCCAATTCTACGGCCTCTATTACCGCGGCCGCCGACCTTTGGTCGCCCTTGGAATGACTTTTTTTGCCCTTCTGAACGATTACCTCGGTTAGGTCGTGAGTGGGTGTTACGTGGTTTTCTTTTGTTATACGGTCGACGACTACCTTCCTGATTGTCTGATCGGTCACCGCCACCTCGGCCGCCGTCACGTCCACCATCACGTCCGCCGTCACGACCACCATCACGTTCACCGCCACGATTGCCACCACGTCTACCATCTAGGCCTCCGCCACGACCACCGCCACGGTTGCCACCACGGCCACCACGGCCACCACCACGAC
>JAKMFF010000005.1 GCA_022425585.1 Candidatus Poseidoniaceae archaeon | reverse complement strand
TAATCATCCGAACTCCAATGATGTTGAGATCTTCAGCATCATCAATTGCATCGGTGTGCAAATCGTCAATCATTAGTGGGTCGCCGTTAGGGATGAACTCATCCCCCATAGCAAGTTCAATGTAAGTATATTCTCCTTCAATCTCATACAGGGTTACTGCGTTGAGATTGGCTGATGGGTCTGCATTGGCTGCACTAAGGAAGAAATAAGCTGGAAAAGCGAGAACGAAAAACGCAATACTGATAGCCATAATTTGCTTATCTCGGTTATTCATTAAATCGTCCATGAATGACATAACAGTGCCTCCTCGTGGTTATCCTATGAATAAGTAGGGTGTATCATTTTCGGTCAAATGCCTCTAATCTTACTTCTGTTCGCTTTCCGGCCCTTCAACCATCTCGACCTCGTTCTCAGTCTTGCGTGCATTGTAGAGCATTGCAGTTAACCAGAGTAAAATTATGAGAATCAGCGGACAAAGCCAGAACGCGATGTTTTCTTCTTCAGGCTCTGGGAAAATCGTTTCAGGTGGGCCTTGTTCAAGTGCGGTTTGATTACGATTATCAGGTATGGTCATGTTGACTTCATCACCCATAATTTCAATCATTAACACAATGGTAAATGGTACCATATCTCCAACTACCGTTACATTATATTGAGTCAATGGCTGTGGCGTAGTTGGAGTTCCAGAGATGTTACCGTTCGTGAAAGTCAAGCCGTCTGGAAGTGCAGGCGATACTGCCCAAACCGGGTCACTAGTCTCATCAAAGTAGTAAACTGGCGCTAATACCGGCATATCTTCACTAGCATTCAAGACCAATATTGTCACTGGGTAACGCACCACATAGAACGGTTGGTTAATTGTTAACTCAATTGTGGCAACCGAAGAACCACCGCTGTTATTGGCCCAAACCGTATAGGTAGTAGTGGACAGGTTTTCGGCAGGCACTCCACTGAAAACACCGTTACTAAAGGTGATTCCTTCGGGCAATTCTGGTTCAAATTCCCATGTATCTGGATTACCACCAAGAATATCTGGCGCGATAAACAGTGCGTCCTGGCCATTAATCAAGGTGAATTGAGTCGTTCGATAAGAAATATTTGCGGCTGGCTCAAGTATCTTGATGTTGATGAGAATACTTGCCGAGCCACCGGTATTGTTAGCGAAAATCTCGTATGTTTCTAGGGAGGAATTTACTGTTGGCACACCAGTTATTGTGCCATTACCAAAGATTAGACCGTTTGGAAGTTCAGGATATACTTCCCAAGTAGCAACCATGCCACCGGTGTTATTGAAAGTTAGATTCATCTCAGTTTCATTTCTTGTTAATTCGAAGTAATTTGTTTCTACATCAAGGATTGCAACCGGCTCAAGAATGGTTATGTTGAGTAAGAAGAAATCACTGCCGCCGTTATTGATCGCCGTGATGTTGTATTGCACCAAGCTTGAGTTGACTGTTGGAATACCAAAGATAGTGCCGTTGGTAAAGTTGAGACCGTCAGGTAATTCTGGCTCGACATTGAATGATGCAACTGCTCCACCACCAAAGATAGCATGTAGTGCCGATGGCATTTCCTCACCTCTAGTTAGAATTAGATAATCGGCTTGATAAGTGATTGTTGGCGCCGGCTCTAGGATAGTGATACTGATTCCTACAACTGAAGAACCACCGCTATTATTTCCATAAATTAGGAAGTTCGTAGTAGTCATATTGACTGTTGGTGTACCCGAGATTGTTCCATTATCAAAGTTCAAACCATTAGGCAACTCTGGATGGATACTCCAATTCTCAATGCTACCGCCATCAACCTCAGGAGTGGCTGAGTCCATGGTCTGGCCTCTGGTTAGAATCAGATTGACTGGATCATAGACAATATTGGCACTTGGCTCAAGGATGGTAATATTGAGACTAATATTGGTTGAACCGCCAGTATTGTTGGCCCAAACAGTGTACATCATTCTGGTTGAGTTGATTTCTGGAGTACCCCAAATCATGCCGTCGGTGAAATTGATACCATTTGGCAAGTCTGGATAAATCTCCCAAGTTTCAGCATCTCCGCCGGTTAATTGTGGCGTTAGTGGACTCATTGTGACATTTCTTATCAAGATTAGTTCGTAATTATTGTATGATAATTCAACCACTGGCTCGACCACTGTTAGATAGATGTTGGTTGATGCAGAACCGCCTGAATTGTTGGCCCAAACAGTGTAATTGGTGGTAGTTGAGTTTACCGTTGCCACACCTGAAATGACGCCATCAACAAAGTTCAGTCCCAATGGCAAGTCTGGATAAATCTCCCAAGTTTCTACTTCGCCACCAGTGACGTGTGGGAACCACGGCGTCATAGAGATAGTTCTGGTTTCATTGCGCTCATTTGGTGCGTAGTGAATCGACGCTACTGGCTCATTGATGGTAATGCTGATAATTGCGGTTACTGAACCTCCACTGTTGTTAGCAAACACGGTGTAATTAACTTCAGTAGAATTAACCGTTGGCGTACCAGTAATGGTTCCATTGTCAAAGATTAGGCCAGCAGGCAAATCTGGATAGATGCTCCAACTTTCGATCGCCCCACCGTTATAGTTCGGATTAATCGGGCTAATGCCTTGTCCGCGTGTCATGTTGATGGATGGCGGCACATAGGCAAACGAACCTGTAGGCTCAACAATCGTGATATTGAAGGTTGCAGAGATAGCGCCACCTGAATTATTGGCCCATACAGTATACTCAGTCTTTGTAGAATTAACCGTTGGAGTACCGCTAATTACACCATTGTTGAAGGACAGCCCAAGCGGCACGTCAGGGCTAATTTCCCAAGTATCGATTAGATCTATTGGCGTATAATTTGGTACAATGTCACCAATGATTACACCACGGGTGAAGTTATAATCATCTGGATTATACTCTAGAGTCGGTTCTACTTCGAGAATCGTAATATTGATTGTTGCTGAAATTGAACCACCGGTATTATTGGCCCAAATTGTGTAAGGCATTGGAGTCAATTGAAGCACAGTTGGAATACCCCAAATTGTACCGTTGTTATTACCGAAGTTTAGACCATTTGGCAGAGTCTCGTTTATCGACCAAGTGAGAATCTCACCTGAGCCTGTGAGTGTTGGTGCAAGTGGCAAGTATGGGCTTGCTGTGTTATTGCTTAGCGTCAAGTTCTCTGGAGAATATGAAAAGTCTGTTGGCAACTGGTCAACTACGGTGATATTGAACTCAATCTCGACTGAGCCGCCAGAATTATTTGCCCAAACTGTGTAATTGGTAGTTGGCCATAATTCGGTTGGAATACCAGAAATCTCACCAGTATTGCTGTCAAAGGTCAAACCTTGTGGCAAGTCATCACTGATTTCCCACGAGAGGATTGCACCTGGACCGGTTATTTGTGGACTCATTGGTAAGTCTGGGCTTGCAGTATTGTTAGTCAGATTCAGATTTATTACTGGATAGTTAATTGAGGTTGGAATCTCATCAACGACGGTGAGGTTTAGATATCCTTCAACTGTTCCGCCGGTATTGTTTGCCCAGATCTTGTAGGATGTTTGCGTCCACAATTCGGTCGGTGTGCCGTAGATGGTTCCGTTGTTCGTGCCGAAGGAGACGCCGCTCGGCAGGCTGGCGTTGATGGCCCATGACATGATGTCGCCCGAACCTGAAACGGTCGGTATCAGCGGCAAATCGCTGCTGACCGTGTTGTTGGTCAGCGTGAGGTTCGGTGGAGCATACGTCACGTTTGGAAGCGTGTCGATGACACGGACAGAGAACGTGTAGGTGGATGTTCCAGCACTGTTGAACACCTTGACAGAATAATTCGTCCATTGTGGTTGAACGAGGACAGGTGTCCCCCATATGGTCCCGTTCGCAGGGCTGAATTGCAGCCCCTGAGGCAGGGCGCCAACGATGTTCCATCCTCCGTTGATGGTCCGATGGGTTTCGTTGGTGACGCCACGAACTGGCGTTGCGCTGCTGGAGGTTGAATTCAATCCGAAATCTCCATCGTTTCCGTTCCATCCCCAGCACTGGATTTCACCTGTACTCAAAAGGGCACACGCCGTGTCCGTATCGAGGGCGACGCTGACGGTCGAAACGCCGGTTCCGACGTCAACGATACCAGGCGTGTAGATGTGAGCCGCTTGGATGCCGTTGTTGTCGCCCCAGCAAAGCAGTGAGCCATTTGCTGCGATACCGCATGTCTCACCGAACATTGGGTGGAGGCTGGTGAAAGTTGTGTTCGCACCCAAGCCGGTGACGTTGACTGGGGTTGAGCGGCGTGTTGTGGTGCCGTCGCCGACCATGCCGTTGTCGTTTCTACCCCAACAGGATGCACCGCCTTCGTGGTAGGCTACGCAGGTACCAAGCCACCCTGTACCCACGTATGAAATTGTGCGGGTTCCTAACTCGACGTAGACCCCTGATACCCTATCGGTGGTGGTTCCATCACCAAGTTGGGAATAGCCGTTGTCGCCCCAACACATGAGTGAATTGTTATCGAGGAGTGCACAAGCGTGCGATGCTCCGACGGCGATTTGAACAACGGAACGGGATGAAGGCAGGATTGACACACTTGTTGGAAGGGCAAGCGAAGTGGTGTTCCCTTGCCCCAAGTTGCCCCAAGAGCCGAGGCCCCAACATTTCATGTCACCATCGGAG
>JAKMFF010000340.1 GCA_022425585.1 Candidatus Poseidoniaceae archaeon | reverse complement strand
CGCAGACTTAGACAACAAGCGATTAATGAACGAGTAATAGCAATGCAGGAAAATCTAGCAAAGGATTTGGCAGTGCAACACGAATTGACCATCGATGCTCTAGAAAAAGAGTTGCGTGAACAGATGGAACAAGAACTAACTGCAATGGAAAAAGAAGCACTCGTTCAAGAGGAGTCGAAGTTACGAGCAGAATATGAAGTACGTCTGAATCGTAAGATTGAGACCTTACAAGAGCAATTTGAAATCGAGCAAGATGTTCGTATTCAGGAGCATAAGGAAAAACTCAAACAACAAATTGAGGCTGAACTACAAAGTGAGCACAAGCAGCGACTGGAAATTCAAAAAGAGCGAATAGCGTTAGATTTCAATCAACATTTGCAAAATAGAATAAGAGAGATGGAAGCAACACTCTCAGATGAAATGGAATCTCGATTCAAGGAAATGGAAACAAATGAACTAAATCGTTTAGAGGAAAGCCATGCTGCTAAACTCTCAGAGCGCGAAGAACAGTTACGCAGAGGTATTCGAACACGGCTTGAGCAACAACTCAGAGCGAGGCTAAAGCAGCGTGAAGCCCGTTTGAAGTCCGAATACGATCGTCGCAGTCTACGCTTAGAAGAAGACATTGCTCAACAAATTCAGGTTGAATTAGAAAACCGTCTGAGGCAAGAAACGGATGAACTCGAAGAACAAATGAGAGAAGATGTCGAACTTGCCATTGCTAGGAAAAAGGATGAATTACGTGTTGAAATCGAAAAGCAACTCGAGTCAAGACATACTGAGCGATTATCCGACCGAAAGTCCCGACTTAGAGAGAAGTATGATATTACGTTCTCCAAGGCAATCGACGATATTTCAAAGACATTAAAGCAAGATATTGAAGCGGAATTAGAAAAGCGCATGGATTCAGAGTACACCAGTTACCGAAGTGCAAGAGAGGCAGAAATTCAAAACCGTTTGGCTAGATTCCGCTACGACCGTGAGAATGAGCTCAGAGAACAACTCGAAGAGCAATATGACTCCAAGAAGACTGAATGGGCCGAGCGATTGGAGTTAGAATTCCAGTCCAGAGAGGCTGCAGCAAGAAAGGCAATCATGTCCGAAATCGATGCTGGCCTGCGGAATGAGCGTCTAACTTTCGAGACTCATCTAGAGTTACTAAAAGAAGAGACAGCACTCGAATTAGAAGTAAACATGGAGGATCGTTTAGAGGAATTCAAGCAACGAAAGGAAGAAGAAGTTGCTACCCAACTTGAGCGACAACTCGACAAGCGTGAAGAAATCATGCGCAACAAGGCATTGATTGAGATTAGAAAGCGTGAAGCCCTAATTCGAGCGGAAATCGAGGCTCAACTTGGATTGAAGCGTGCCGAAATTAGAGACAGACTACAAAATCTATCAACTAAGATGGATAATTTCAAAGAAAATGCCGAAATTAAGATGCGTGAAGCAGTTGAGAAACAAGTCCAAGGCGAGATAGATACCGATGAAGAGGAATATCGAACCAGACAAGAAGAGTTTAGGGAACTGCAAAACTTAGACACTAAAGCAGAAAAGCGTCAGATGTGGATGCAATCAATTTCCGGCCAGGATAGAAAGCAACCGATGACATTACCTGATCCGTCAACCCTAGGTGCTAGAACGACCTCACTAGGTGCTACCGGTGGTCGTCCAATGAGAGGAATACTCGGCGGTGGCGTTAATCAAGAACCTCCTACAGCAAATATCGGATTATCAGGAATGAGGGCACCAACATCTAGCGCTAAGCCATTAATTCCAACCTCCCCATTAATTAGGCCAGTCAAATCACCAATCGGCGAGGTAAAACCTGCAACAGCAGCGATACTGCCAAGGCCAATTAAGCGCTTGGACACTACAGGAGTGTCTCCAGAGCAAGAACTCGCACCAGAACCAATGTCTAACGAAATTGCTGAGGTTATTGAGGAACAAGAAGCGCCTCAAGAAGCATCAAGTGAAATGGTAATGGAAGTGGCAGAAGAGCGAGAATACAGTACACTCAGACCAATTACCAAAACTCTAACCCCGCAACAACAACCGAAAGCGAACGTCGCAAAACTTACTCCGGTAAGGCATATGTTGGAGCCGGTAAAGAAAACTCGAGGGGCACCACCATCGAAGGATTTTGGTAACAAAAAATCTAGTAG
>JAKMFF010000312.1 GCA_022425585.1 Candidatus Poseidoniaceae archaeon | reverse complement strand
TTCTAATCTGTCTGGTAATGATATACGGTTCAAGTATTCGTTTTTCTCTGACCAGCTTATCGAATTGGATGGTTGGTACTTAGATGATGCCGGAATTGAAATTGATGTATACCAAGATTCGGGTGTTTGGCTTTCACCACCAATTTACCCAGATAATAACTTTGGTTGGGGTCAGTTAGATGGCTTTGTCGAGGAACCTGAAGGAACCCTTGTCAGATTTGACATAATCGATAACTCAAACGGTCAAGTAATTCCTGGCTATTCAAACCGTTCACTTCCCGTCGAGATAAATCTGAATCCACTGGAGGTTAACTCACTCAAAATACAGGTTAATTTTTCCAGTACCAACCCATATCTTACGCCTTCTGTTGAACGACTTGAAATCGGGGTAAATTCATACATCGATTGGTATCACTTGAAGAACGGTGCCTATTCTTTGGAAAACTTTTCTCAGTTGTATTTATCAGATGACAATGATATACTAACCAACTCTCAGTCCTCAATCAATATTGACATCAACCCAATATGTCCGTTCTCATCAGCAACATTATTCGCCGATGGCAATAATATAACTCAAACATCACAATTTTTTGACCAGTCCATTCAATTGTCTTCTAATCTCACGGAGTATCAAGAATCTAATGTTCCATCTCTTAGTGATAATCTTAGTTTATCAATTGATACAACTGGCTTGATACAGCAAGCAGTATACCAGCCAAATTGTGTGTTATCATCAAAGCAAGTTGCAGTAGAACTTGGGGACGACATGGGTGAGTTATTTACGCTGCCAATACATGCTTCAAGCCAAAGTATCGGCAGCTCAAATTCATTTTCTCATGTATCAGTCGATGGATTATCTATATTGCCAGATAGCAACGGTTCTTACACGTTAAATTTACTTCAAGACCAAACAGTAAATTTCAGTTACCAGATAATGACCATGGATCATCCCATGGTTAATTCCGATAATCAATTGATTAATCTAGACTTGACTATTGATTCACTAACTCAAGGTCAGTTATCGGCCCCACAATTTACCGATTTAGCTTATGGCACCGGATTGACTCTATCTGCCCTTAAATCATTCAGCGATTGCCCATCTAAATCGTTTGACAATGGAATGCTTGGCATTAATATGGGGCTTGCCAACTGCACAATTGCTCTAACTTCAAGCACTGATGCATCAATTAAACTGCACAATTTCCTAGCGATTTCACCCCTGGATGAAATAATTACTAACCTGTCGATTAATCAATTAAACCAAGCCAAAGATTTGCATCCAGACAATAGTAATCATGCACTTCTTGAAATGCCAATTCAGGTAGTAAGCGAATTTGGTAAAGTCTCGACGCGACTCAACTATACCTCATATTTACACCAAATTGACCGTCTTGACAATATTGACAAAACCCAGTGGTTACCAAATACGGATTTAAGTCTACAAACCTCACACGTTCGTTTCGACCCTATTACCATGAGCGAGATAGGTTATGGCTTTGATAAAATCACGCTTGCTGCCTCAGTAGGTACAAACAACCCCGAATTTATCATTGAAGTGAGTGATTTGTATTCTAACTACCAATTCGTGGTAATTAGTGGCGCTGAAAAAGTTTCTATCAATGATGTCAAATCTAATGTGTCGTGCTTAGAAGGTTACTGCTTGATTAATTGGACTATAACTAGTAGTTGGCAACTAGATGATGTTGATGATGTCAATTGGCTAATATCATCCACCGATTCTGCAGGTCTAGTTACCGGGCCAAAGGTTCTAACACGTCAGACACAATTTAATGAAATTGAAAATGACTTAGAGATATTTGAGTTGTCAGTAAGTGATTCAAACTCAAGGGTTATTAGCGATTGGACCAGTCCTAATTGGCCATATCGATTTAACAGCCAAGAAGCGCTATCGGTACATGGGAAAGTTAGATTTCAGGGGGTTACCGACGGATTGGTAAATTCTGGAGATGCTGAAATTGCCGTAATCCTCACTGCGGTTCCACCAGCAAACCTATCTGGCGGTGTTGATGAGTGGGACGAAGAGCAGATAGATTGGTCACAATCCTGGTTTGTCGAAGTCGGTCAAGATGGTAAATTCACCATTGATATTAGTACTCCAAGCATGCAGGAAGTTCCAAGCAATACCACTCTGAAATTGCATACTCGTTTATCTCGCTTGGGTCCAACACATGATGTCAGCACTAATTCATTAGACCAAACGTCTCCAAATATTGGCACCAAATTAATTTTTGATACTGCCAGTCCGCAGATTAATGCAATCAATATCTATGATCCATCCGGTCTAACTCCAGCAGATGGCCACATTTGGACATTAAATCAAGATATACCAATTCAAGTTATTATCGAAGATATTGAAGGTCTAAACACAGAATTGACGGTTTATACGTGGGCAGAATACACTGATGATCAAAATGGCGACGGAGTAATGGACGAGCAAGAATATCGTATCACTACAGTTTCAGTTAACTATGCTTCAACCTATACCACGGTAGATATCCCTGCAGTTTCATGGCAAGAAGTGAAAGGTCCGCTGTCAAGTGCTAAACTCAGTATAGTCTTGCAGATAAATGACTTAGCAGGCAATGCATTAGCCAATGGTGGAGCCTTTGGTGAGAGTACTGACGCGGCAACGATATTGGTTCAAGATCAATTACAAACTCTGCTTGACACCTCGGCTCTATCGCTAGACCATTTTGACAATCAATTATTACCAACTTTTGAACACACCTTTAGTTATTCATTAACAG